>CAZJKB010000090.1:0-2637 GCA_964546485.1 uncultured Candidatus Saccharibacteria bacterium
TATGGAATTTTCTTAATGAATCAAACATACTCTCCTTTAATACATTATGTATCCAATCTCTTTCTTCTTGTAAATATCCAGAATGGTTAGGATTATGATTAAATGTATCTATATACTCTATTGCAACATTGAGATCCCCACCTATTACCAAATTTTCATTAAGATCTTTATGTTTTTTTACAATATTTAATATTTCATTATAGTATTCTAGTTTAAACCTTAATCTTTCCTCGTTTGCATTTCCATTAGGGGTATAGAAATTATAATAATGAATATTATCTATTATCATATGAATAACTCTACCTTCTGAGTCCAATATATTATTACCTATTCTTTTTTCTATTAATTGAACATTTAAATTATCTTTATAATATACTGCAGTTCCACTATACCCAGGTCTTCCTGAATCATTAAACATATAATATCGGGTGAGTATTCGGTTATAAATTGAAGGAATGAATCCTCGCAACTCCTCAAACTATTTACATTCCAAGAATATATTTTCATATCGTTAATTATATACAATTTCAAAATTAATGAAATATATTGTTAAAAATGATATAATACCTAGTATATTATTATAGAAATATATGCCTACAATCAATTTACCAAATAACAATGTAAATCCTCCTGTAGCAAACAATACACCTCCTGTTGTACAGCCACCAGTAAAGCCAGCAGATCCTTGGGGTGCTCCTCCTATGGGTGGTAATGATTGGGGTTGGGGACAAAACAATCCAATAGGACAAACACCATCTTCTCAAGAAAAGAAATTAACTCCAAATGAGAGAGTTGAAATGATAGAAAAACTTTACGAAGAAGTATTAGGAAGAAAAGCAGATACAAGAGATATCAACTATTATAAATATTCTACACTTGGCACTAATGAGATTAGAGAACAGCTAATATCTGGTAAAGAACATAAACAGTTAATTATTGATGGAAAAGAGTATAAGAAAATGAAGGATAGGGCAATTGCTGCTGAAGCTAGGGTTAGGATGCTTGAGAATCAAATTAAAGATCAAGTAGCTGAATTCCAACAATTAACAAATCTGTTAAGTGAGAAGAATAAGCATATTAAAGCTCTCAGAGAGCAAAAGACAAGTATATACAATTTAAATAATCAACAAGTTAATAATGACCCTCAGACACTTTCAAATGATATAAATGGCTCAGTATACAATGCTCCTAAGAGTGAAGCAAAAAAGACAGATAGAGATGATAAGGTTGGGATAGTAGATATAATAAAGAGTCTAATTCCCTAATATTTTTCAATAAATGAATTAATTTCTAGTTCTGATAATACTCTTTTCTCCTCTAATTGTTTATATTTAGCCTTAATATCATTATTAAGAGTACTATTAGTTATTTTATTTGAATATAATTGATTAACCAATTTCCAATATTGATTATATGTTATTAAATAATCATATGTATTTGGAAAACTTGTACTATATTTATCTGATACCATATTGGTACAATTACTTATATTGTTTGCAATATTCTTATTTTCAATATCTATTGCTTTATAGCAGGTTATTGCTTTTGTATATAATGATATTTTTGTTAATTTCTCAGTATATAGAAGAGTATTTGATTGTATTTTTTTATGATAATTACTTATATCAATTATATCCATATCACTACTTTCAAGTAATGATATATCATCATTTATCCTATTACTATTGGAGATAATATCATTAATATTTACATCATTATTTCCGGATATAAACAGAATTAGAGATTGTTTATATTGACTGTGTAATGTTTTTATACTCTCTTCTTTTTGATATGTAGTATTAAATAATTCTATTGAATTATTTCTAATGATTGAATTAATGACAACAAAAAGAGAGAATAGGGTGAATATAACAATGATAGAGATAGAGAGCCATTTATAATATCTTGTAATTACTCTGGAGGTCTTAACCATTCTTTTAGATATTTAAATAGATATTTAGCTCCGAGAAATGCTCCAAACCCACCAATTAATATTAGAAAGAAAATAATGATATATTTTACTATTACTGCACCTGCATATCCTGCACTTTGTGGTGAGACCATTAATTGGTCATCAAATCGTATATTAATACTTGATGATGTAGTGTAGTTAGTATTATGTTGCCATACAGTAACATTTCCTGCAATGTTATATAATCCTGCTGTTTGAGGTAATAGGTTTGCTCTATATGAGTATACTTCACCTTTCTTTACAGATATAAATTGAGGATGAGATCTGTTAATTTTAACTCCTGTAGGTGCATCCCATGATATCTCAACTCTATCTGCATCTATATTAGACCTAAACCTAATAATTAAAGGAACTGATTTATTCCAGGCAGATTGAGTGTCTGACATTAATTCTACAGTAAATAATCCAGATGTACTTTCAAGAGAATTATCCTCTTGTTGTTGTGTATTCTCAAGTGTGGTTTGTGCAAAAACACTATATGGAGATACAAACATTAAGAATGTAAATAATGTTATTATTATTTTTTTTAACATATTACCTATCAATAATTTTATATATTACACTTCGATATACCTTAAATGCATCATGTGCTTGTTTTGTTTCTATATCGATATTCTCATGAACTATATTATTTCTCAGTCGATGATATTCCCATATTTTATCAT
>CAZJKB010000091.1:0-2631 GCA_964546485.1 uncultured Candidatus Saccharibacteria bacterium
TTTAATCCCTTGTAAATATAATAATGAGAGGACATCAGGATTTGTAAAAAGAGCCCCTTTACATTTATTACTTTTAATATCAATAGTATAACCTTTTGCATTTAAAAATATTGACTCTCTTAAATCACAATCTAAGAATCTTGAATCGGTAAAATCAGATGATTCAAAATTAGTCCTAATTGCAATTACTCTTTCAAAATCTATACCCTTTAATCGACAACTTTTAAAAATAGATTCAGAGATATCAATATCAAAAAAGGGACTAAAACTTAAATCTGATTTTTCACAATATAATTTTAGACCTAACTCTTTAGACACCTTATTCCAATCAATACCTATTAATTTAGATGATATATATTTAGTATCGATAATCTTAGTCTTTTCAAAATCAATATTACTTAGATTACAATTATTAAATATACATTTTTCAAAAAAACAGTTATTAAAATGATTATTAGAGAAATCACAGTTTCTAAATATACAATTAGTAAAATCGATATTATATAGTTTAATGTCTGTAAGTATTGTTTCATTAAACTCTAGATCAGAATATGTTGAATCTGATTTAATTATCATAATGATTACTTATTTTAAATTAATAAATGATTTTAATTTTTTGACAACATCTTTTATTTTTTGTATTTCAAAATCTGTTGGATTTGTATCCATACCATTAATATCAAGCAATACTAAATTATTATCCTCATTGAAGCCCAAGTTCCCTCTTTGTAACATTGTATAATCGGGACACAATCCATCACTAATACATATTTGAAGCTGGTGGATAAACTCTTTAACTTGTTCTATTTGGTGAAAATCGAGTTCTTCAGATTTAATTGATTCATCGATATATTCTCCTTCTAAAATTATAGGTTTTATTCTTTCAAAATTTTGTAATACCATGACGACAACATCACCTTCTTTTGTAATTAACTTATATCCATCTGAAGATACTTCTCCTCTCCCTTTATAGTATAAAAAATCTTCTTTTGCACTTTCACCTAACTCTTCATCTTCCATAAGTTCATTATAATTAAGTACGCTATCTTTTATTCCATGCTTTAATTTGAAAACTGCTGTATAACTAGGTAATATATATTTTGAGAAATATTGCATATGTAATTTTTCTTGCCAAATAATATATAATGCCATTTTCATCTCAGTCGAGTGATTCTCTTGAGTATAACTAATATTAGTTAATACTTCTGATCGTAATGAATCTGCTAATTCTATATTATCACTATAAAATCTTTCTGCTGCATTAGTCATTTGCTGATCTTTAATTAATAATTTGGCAGCTATATTTGTATATACATGCGAATCCTCCTGAGGATGTAACAATCTCATATACTTACCTTTATATGGTGTATCTACATATTTAGCTTCTTCAAGTGCTTGTAGTAATTGTTTTTTGAATTCATTTTCTCTATCATCAGAAGTTTCATTGTTAAGTTGTGAATTATTATGTATTGCAAACTCAGAGATTTGCCTTATATCTAAACTTGACTCCATTTTTTATTCTATTAACTTAGGTTGTTCTTTTTCTTCTGGCTCATCTATTTGTATCTTTTCCATTACCCTGTTCATTTGATTAATTCTTGTAGTTCTAACTAATGTATATTGTTTATTTAATGCATCTACCCTATCTCCTACCTTATCAAATTCTTCAATAAATTTTACATATTCATCTTCTAGTTTTCTAACATGTCCTACAATAGCTTGTATATTTTTCTGTACTCTAAAATTATCATATGATTGTTTTACTAATCTTAATAATGCAGTAAAGGAGAATGGACCAGTTAATATAACTTTTTTATTCATAGCATCTTTCCATACATCATTTAATTTGTCATATATAAATGAAAATATCATTTCATTTGGAATGAAGAGTATTACAAAATCAACAGTATTACTATCAGGATTGATATAATCTCTAGATGTAACTTGCTTAATCTTTTGTTTAACATCTTGTTCAAATAGTTTAATATATCTTTCTTTTTCTTCTCTATCTTCTGTTTCAGTACTCTTTTGTAGATTAGAATATGGAAATTTAGCATCTACATTTATCTTTGTTCCATCAGGCATATATATAGTGAAATCTGGTCTTGTTTCAGATTCTTTTTGCTCTTTATTAAATTCATAATCTACACCTTTAACAAATCCACTCATTTTTAATAACTCTTCAGCTACTTGCTCTCCAAACTGTCCTCTCATTGAGTTATTTGATAATACTTTTCTAAGATTATCTGTTGTTACCTTTAAGTTTTCAGTTAATACTTTTTGATCTTCAAGTTGTTGTTTTAATGTTGAAAATGTCCCTATTCTTTCTTTTTCAACTGTTTCTAGTTTGTTCTGACTTAATCTTAATTCTTCCTGTATATTTTTAATTAATCTAGATATCTCTTCTCTTTTATTCTCCATATCTACTTTGATATTCTCTTTTTCTGCTCCAAGTTTTTGATTTGCAACATTTATTACTTGATCTATTATTTTAGGGAATGATTCATTAAGCTTATTCATTAATATTTCATCTGTATTATCCTTTTTCTTTAATACAAAGAATATTATTACTGATATAATTACTCCAATTAATAGTCCAATTACAATTTCCATAGTGATATATACTTAATT
>CAZJKB010000092.1:0-2624 GCA_964546485.1 uncultured Candidatus Saccharibacteria bacterium
TACTAAACATGAAAAGTATTGTAGTATCAAAGTTAAATAAGACATTCAGGCAACAGATAAGAGGAGAAGGATTTATACCTTTTGTAAAGTCTGTAATTAAGCCTATACATAAAGAAATTATTGCTGTTAACAATGTTTCATTTGAAATAGAGAGTGGAGAATTAATAGGATTTATTGGTCCTAATGGAGCAGGTAAATCAACAACACTCAAAATGTTATCAGGAATACTATATCCTTCATCAGGTGAGATATCGGTATTAGGATATAAACCATATGAAAGAAAAAAAGACTTTCTTAAATCAATAGGTATGGTATTCGGACAAAAATCTCAATTATCAAGCGATCTTCCTCCTACACTCTCATTTGATTTAAATAGAGCTATATTTGAGATTCCTAGAAATGAATATAAGGCAAGACTAGATGAATTAACATCTATGCTTGATGTAAAAAATTTAATGAATGTTCAAGTTAGAAAAATGTCACTTGGTGAGAGAATGAAGTTTGAGTTAATTATGTCAATATTACATAATCCTAAAGTTTTATTTTTAGATGAACCAACAATTGGTTTAGATATCCAAGCTCAAAAATCTTTAAGAGAGTTTTTAAAAGAATATAACAAAAAATATAAAGCAACTATTATACTAACTAGTCATAATATGGAGGATGTAAAGAAACTGTGCAATAGGGTTATTATTATCAATAAAGGTGAAGTTGTTTCCGATGGTGATATCAAAGCTTTATATAATAAATATTCTGAGAATAAATATATTGAGATTAGATTTGAAAACGAAATAGATATAAAGAATTTTAATAAATATGGAAATATAATTAAATCATCAGAGTTTGAAATACTCCTTGAAGTAAAAAAATCAAACCATGCGGATGTTGTTTCAAATATTCTTAGAGATTATGATGTTGATAATATTGATATTATGGAACCATCCCTAGAAGATATTATTGAAAAAATTTATCATCAGACATCATAATGGATAAAATATGGCAGATATATAGAATACATCTATATTCTATTTATGGAGAAAAAGGTGAAATTTTAATGTGGGCAATAAATGGAGCAGCAGTAGGATCAGTTAGTGCACTTCCGTGGCTTCTTTTGGGAACTATACAATCTGATATCAATGGCAGACCAATACAAGCAATTGCGATGTATTACTTACTCACTTTTTTAATGTGGTATATAACAGGAGGATCATTTGGATGGGGAGTTGCAAATTTAATAAAGAAAGGCGAATTAACAAATTTTCTAACAAGACCATATTTCCCATTAGCATATCCAATAATTGGCGAACAAGCATGGAAAACATTGGGTTTAATTATCTCATTACCAATATTTTTAATAATAATTAATGCAACAATTGGTCTTAATCTATCATTCATCAATCAAAATAGTATATTAAATTGGCTAATACTTATCCCTGCAACAATAGTAATTTTTGGATTACTTGAATTTATTAAAGGAATCACAGCATTTTGGTTAATAAAAGTAAGTGGAGTTTTCAATCTATTTGATATGTTTTCATTGCTTTTTGGAGGATTAATTGCACCTTTATATTTATTACCCAATTGGTTACAAATAATATCTAAGTATCTTCCTTTCCAATATATATTTGGTTTTCCTAATGCAGTATTAACAGGTCAAATACAAGCAAGTGAATTTAATTATGGATTAATAATGTCATATGTATGGGTAATAATTCTTCTAGTAATTGCAGTTATTATGTATAAGTTAGGTATTAAGAAATATGAATCTATTGGAAATTAAAAAGAATATTGAATACATTATATATAAAATGAAAATAAGTATACTATCAAGTATAACTTATTTACCAGATTTTGTTATAGATATAATCTCTGAGATTATGAATGGTGTATATTATTTAATATTCATAGAAGCACTATTTTTGAACTTCGATGATTTCTTTGGATATACAAAATATGAAATGATGTTTATCTGGGCTATTGCATATATAAATGCAAGATTAATAGATAGTTTACTTAATAATCTTGAAAGTATTCCTTATGAAATAGTTGAAGGAACTCTTGATAAAATACTAATGAAGCCGATAAATCCTTTATTATATATAACCTTTAGGGATTTTAGTATTACAAATATAATATCATTAATTATTCCCATAGGAGTTTTAATAAATATCTGGCCTTTCCTATCTTTAAACATAACAATAGAATCCATAGGATTATTGATATTCTCACAAATCTTAATGACTCTCTTTTTATTGTCATCAATGCTATTTGTATTTTCATTAACCTTTTGGATTGGCAATACAAGGGTATTCTATTGGATATACTTATCAATAACTGAAGTATCTCATCTACCTATTCAATCTTTTACTAGAATCGTAACAAGAATATTTGTAAATCTATACCCTATTGTTCTACTTGGATCAATACCTGCAGGTATATTAATGAACAGAATTGAGATAAATACAATATATGGATTAACAATTACAACCATAATATGGGTACTAATTTCATACATTACTTGGAACCTAGGTCTTAAATCATATACCTCTGCAAATAGTACAGGAGGAATTAATTAAACACTAACTATTACATTATATCCACCCATATATCTATTTATATCTTCA
>CAZJKB010000093.1:0-2554 GCA_964546485.1 uncultured Candidatus Saccharibacteria bacterium
ATCATTAATACCCCTTGAGCTAATTCATATTTTACAAGTTCTTGCCATACTGATTCTGTAATATATGGAATAAATGGGTGCATTACTTTTAGATTTTCTTTTAAGAGATATACTAGTTCTGACAATAGTTCTATTCTTTCACCAGAATTAATCTCCTTATCCTTTATTTCATTTTTAATTTCCTCAATCCATTTATCACAATATGTATGCCAGAAGAATTCCCTAATATCTTCAGCTCCTAGATTAAATCTATTATTATTTAGGTGATTTAATATTCTATCCTTATGTTCATTAAATTCATTTACTCTTTCAGATTGTATAGGATTATTTAATCTCTCTTTAATATTAAATACTTCTTCATCATCAATATTCATAAGTACAAATCTACTTGCATTCCAAATTTTGTTAATAAAGAAACGATTACCTTTAATCTTTTCTTCCCTAAGAGGAGCATTTGAACCTGGAAGAGCATCTGCATAATACCAAAGTCGTAGGGCATCTACACCATATTTATCAAAAAGTTCTATTGGTGAAACAGTATTACCCTTAGATTTAGACATTTTTGAACCATCAGGTGCATTTATTAATCCATGTAGAAATATTGTATTAAATGGTACTTTACCTGTTCTATACAATCCTAACATTAACATTCTTGCACTCCACCAAAATAGAATATCTCTACCATGAACCATTGTATCTGTAGGGTAGTAGTCAGAAAATGTATTACTTGCAGTTGTAGTTGAAAATGGCCACTGACCAGAACTAAACCATGTATCAAATACATCTGTCTCTTCCTCAAATTTAAGATCAGATTTATTACCTTTCCAATCTAAGTCTTCTACTGGTCTTTCAACCTGTGCAAATATCTTTCCTGTTCCATATGCTTTCTTTCCAGTTATTTTTTCAAAATCTTCATATGTTTTTCCTTCATTCTCTTCTAACCAATCATGTAACTCCTTACTCCCACTATACCAAACAGGTATTTTATGACCCCACCATAACTGTCTTGATATACACCATGGTTGGATATTTTCAAAAAAGAATTGCAATGCTCTTTGTTGTCCTTCGGGTACTACCTTAACCTCTCCATTGTTTAATGATTCCAATGCTTTTTGAGCTAATGGTTTTGTATTAACATACCATTGATTAGAAATTATTGGTTGTATTGGTGTCTCACATCTTTCACAAACTGCAACATCATGCTTAATCCTATCAATTTTAATAAACAGACCTAATTCATCTAGTTTAGAAACTAAAGCTTTTGAACATGAAACTGTATCCATACCAATATACTCTACCGGTATATTACCTGTCATTTTTCCTTCTTCATCTATTACATTCATTACATCTAAGTTATTCTTCTGTGCAATTTCAAAATCAATAGGAGAATGAGCTGGTGTAACTTTAAGAGCACCAGTACCTGTTTCAATATCGATACCTTCATCTGTAATAATTGGGATTTCTCTATTTGCAATAGGGAGTAATAGCTTATGACCTACAAATTCTTTATATCTATCATCTTCTGGATGAACCGCAACAGCAGTATCTCCTAACATTGTTTCTGGTCTTGTTGTTGCAACAGTAATACCTTCTACTCCAAATTTCTCCTTGGCCTTTCTTTTATCCTCCTGATCAACAAAAGGATATACTATATATGCAAATATTCCTGGAAGTTCTTTATGTACAGTATCTATATCTGCTAGAGCTGTTTTACAATTTGGACATTGATTAATAATTCTTTTATCTCTATATACTAACCCATCACTGAGCATTTTAAAGAATGTCTCATATATAATACTTGTAAGTCTTGGATCAAGTGTAAAGAATTCTCTATCCCAATCGGCACTAAGACCTATTCTTTTCTCTTGTTCTCTTGCATTATTTGCTGCGTTAATACAAAAATCATAGCATCTTTTATTAAACTCCTCTCTTCCTAAGCTCCATTTATCAACTCCTTCTGCTTTTAATCTTTTTGTATATACTGTTTCTGTTTGAATTCCAGCATGATCCTTTCCTGCAATTAAGAGTGTTGGGTGTCCTGTCATCCTATTGAATCTCGCCATTGCATCATGGAATGAATAACCACAGGTATGCCCCATATGTAAATCACCATTTGCATTTGGAGGAGGGAGTGTCATAACAAATGGCTTATTTGTTTTATATCCTTTCATTGAAAGATATTCTATTACATTCTCTGGTTTAAAGAATCCACTATCTTGCCATAGTTTATATATTTCTAATTCTTTCTCCTTTGATTCAAAAGCTTTAGGTATATTTTGTGATTTAGTATTCATTATTATTTATTATTAAATTAAAAAAGCCCTTAAACATAATCCAATATTATTATATTGAGTTATGTATAAGGGCGAATATATCGCGGTACCACCTTATTTTATTAATATATTACTATATTAACCTTATTCTGTACTTAATATACAGACTCATATTTTACAGTTTGAGTTCTGATCAGTTCTACTCTATACATAGTATATTTCTTCTGATACCTCCATAGTGACAAGCTATGTAATATCGGTTAGAGGAATTATATCATATA
>CAZJKB010000094.1:0-2521 GCA_964546485.1 uncultured Candidatus Saccharibacteria bacterium
TAGATAGTATTATTTTAATAGAGCAACAACACCATCAATTTGAGCGAGTAGACTATCTCTCATCTCTTTCTTAATAAGTTCTAATTTCAAACTCTCCATAGAAGAGATAACAGCTTGTATCTGAATAACAATTTTATCAGTACTCTGTCCCTCCTCTATCATCTTCTCAATACCTCTAATCTGTCCCTCTACTCTATGTAACCTATCTGTCATTAATGTTGTATCACTCTTTACCATAATATCAAATATTTATGAATTTAATATTACATTATATACCCCCAAGGGGTATATGTAAACAACCAGACAACTCGGATACCATGATATAATATATATTATGGAAATAGATCAACCAATCAGTAAACAAAACTTAGATAGCGCCACTAAACCTCCTAAATTAAGTATTCTTCATAAACTTCAAACATCTATTATCATATTATCACTACTGCTCTCAGGATGCAGTTCTAAAAAATCTACAGCAGATATATTAGAATCGATAAAGGACCCAGAGAGAAATACTCTGATTTTTCATGATGAAACAAATCAATACTCATTTCCATTAAATCTTATATATCAAAAACTTTTTGAAACAGAACAGATAAAAACCTTTAATATTGTTAAAGACAAGGATGATGAAACTCCTGAGGCATACTGTGATATCATACTCCTTCCAAAAGTACAAATTTGGAGGAATGGAAATCAAAACGATATACAACAAGTTGGAGGCACCTATCTTAAACCAGGTAGTTCTATCAATATCAATGGAACTGTATATACTGCACATCCAGAAAGAGGTTTAGTTATATCAACAAACGATTCTGCAAGCCATGAGATTATACATTGTGCAATAAATGATGAGTTAAGTAGCAATACAAAAGGTAATGAACAAAATTTTGCACATTCTGTTGATACAAATGATAATACAAATATATCATTCTATACATTCAATCATAAAACATATTTAATCATAGGTGTGAAAGATTATAAGACAGAAGAAACATACTATGCTCAAAGTTATTTCTTTGATGAAGTATATACTCAAATACTAACTAAATATATATACAAGGTTGGATTAAATAATACAAGTACATTTAATCCAGAATTATTAAATATAGATGATTTTAATTCTAACCATCCCTATGACAAAGCAACCCATGACATATTAAAAATCACTGCAAAATATCAACTTAAATATAAAGGAGAACAAATTGATATCACAGTATTACAAAAATTATTAGCTAATGAATTAACTCAAGGAGGCTCCGAAGCTGTGTTTAATAAACTTATTGAGTCAAAAAAGGGCTCTTCCGAATATGAAGCACTACTTAAAGAATTAAGCCAAACATTTATTTCTCTTCAAGAAAGACTCTATCCTAAATAGAGAATACAGTATAAATACTAAATATTAGTTAACCTTGTATGGCATCTCTTCCCCTTTTACATAAGAGATTAGATTCTCAATAACCATCTTATTCATATTATCAAATGCTTCTTTTGTGTTGTATGCAGTATGCGGAGTAATTACAAACTTATCATCTGCAAGTGTTAATAATCCAATTTCATCTTTCTCTTTTTGAGATATTGGTTCTGTATAATAGCCATCAAATATAGCTTTTGCTAATTTGCCTTCTTCTAGTGCATCCTTAAGATCAATTCCATTAATAATCTTTGCCCTAGATACATTTATTAATATACAATGTTTCTTTAATAATGAAAGTTCTTTTTTTGTAATTAAGTTATTAGTAGAATCATTAAAAGATGCATGTATGCTGATTATATCTGAGTGTTCAAGTAGTTCTTCTAATGCTACTTGTCTTGTACCTAATTCATTGTCTATTTCTACCTTAGGGGTATTACTAGTATATATAATATCCATACCAAAACCATTTTTCATTATCTTCGCTACATTTGTACCTATTGTACCCATTCCAATTATGCCAAGGGTCTTACCCTGCAAATTCCAGGTTCTTCTTCTATTCCATTCACCTTGCTTAGTAGTATTATTTAACCAAACAATATTCTTAACTCCCTCTAGCATTAATGCGACAGTATGTTCTGCAACTGTAATGCATTTGCTTTTGGAGTATTGGCAACTTCAATCCCCTTTTTATTCGCAGAATCCAGATGAATATAATCTTGATAACCTGCTCCATAGAAAATGATTGTTTTTAGGTTAGTTGCTTCTATAACCCTTTGTGTTGCCCTATCTGTTCCACCGATGATATACCCATCACAATCCTTTAATGCTTCAATTAAATCATCCTCACATAGATCTGCTCCTCCAGGAACTATGTCAATATTATTATCCTTAAGTAACTGTATTTCTTGCTCATCAAATGAATTATTTGTAAATAACACTTTTATCATAATAAATATACTTATTTTATATTTCTCATTATATATCCTTATACTATCCTTGAATATACCCCTAGGTTTTTATAAAAACACACTATACCTATTTACATATTAATAAGAATAAAGTATAAATACAGTTGTTAGTAATTAATATATCTGGTATAATCCC
>CAZJKB010000095.1:0-2509 GCA_964546485.1 uncultured Candidatus Saccharibacteria bacterium
TAATCTATTTTAATAAATTAGGTTTATATATATTCATTAAATAATATGATTGCTTATTCTTCTGCTAATTTAAGTGCTTGATCTAGAGTTGTTCTTATGTGCCCTAAATTCCCATTATGTGTATTAAGATCTATTCCTACTGCTTCTCCAAGTTTTATACTTATACTTTTGGGGTTAGGCACAGGGAAAATATCATTCTTTGGAATCTTGTTTATATGTCTAAATACTCCTTGCCAAATTGAAGCTAGTTTAAGTAACTTTTCTAGTTGTTCTTCATATTTTCCTGAATAATCTATACCACTTAATAGATCTTGCAAATTATAGGTGTATGTACCATAGGTTTCTCCGTCTTGCTCTATCATTACTCTTCTTGATTATATTTGATCACTCCCAGTAGTATATAATCGAGTTATACCTTCTGCTTTGCCTAGTCTCATAAGGTGGTATAGTAACATTGTATTTAATACTTGATCATGTCCTTCTCTTTGATCTGGATGTGTTTGAAGGTCAGTTATTAGATAATCGACATCCATATACTTTGCAACATTCCCTGTATCCCATAATCTGTAGTCAATTTGTCTGAACATATCAAAAAATTGTGTTCTTATATCTGTTGTTTTTCCTTGTATACTCTCATGGAGTTTGTCGGGATTGATTACTTCTGGTAGTGTAAGATTTCCATCTTGATTTTCTAGCTTTGGACTCCAAATACTTTTTCCTATCTTAAAATCATTTGAAGGTGTTATTATGATTGCTAATATCATGGCTCTCTCATATGTTGAAAATTCTAAATTAAGATCAGGTTTTAATAACCCATCAAGTGCATTATCAAAATTTTCTCTATCTAAGAATCTAGTTTCTAATGCTTTTTGTAATAATCTATCACCATTAATTATTTTATTATCCATTATTTATATTAAATTATCTTAAATATTTACCTGGTTTTGCAAAATTCAAAATTTCTTGTGGAGTTAATTTTTGTCCTACTTTTCTATGTTTAAATGGAATCTCTATTCTATTACCTGTTTGATATGAAAGATTTTCTGTTGTTGGATAGAAAGTTCCTATACCTTCTTTGATTGGTATGAAAACACTGCTCCATAAAAATGCTAAATCATGTAAATCTTTCCACATATCAATATTACCCTTTTCCAGTAATTTACCATTACCAATTGTCTCTTCGAATTTATTAAAAGGTATTGTCATTGTTTGACTATGATGATCTTTATACTGTATTACTTGATATTGATTTTGTTCAATGGGCAGATGAACATCTTTGATTGAAGGTGCTCCTGCATTGATAAGCTTGATGAAAGCAAGTAATTTGATAATTGTTATAGGTGTAGCAATTGAAGTATCTGTAGCATATTGTGGGATTTCTGGTTTTATCCCACGGGGTAAACTTTCAATTGCACTCAATCTGTAACTTCTGACTTTTGGAGTCTTTGCTAGTAATTGTCGTGTATTTAATTCTTGTTGTTGCCATTGATCTTCTTTATCGAATATATGAATTGCACCATTTTCAAAATTTACTGTAGCATCTGCATCTCTGAAATTTGCATTAAGTGATAGGAGTATAAATCGATGTAATAAGCTCTTATCTTCCACAGGTTCTCTTAATTTATCTATTGCATAATTCATTCTCGTTGGTGTAAATGCTATCTGAAGAGCTTCATTTATTAAATCTGAACCATTAAAGTGCTCTATTTGTTCATCATAATACATAATCATATAATTAGGATAACTTATTTGTGTATATTATAGGCCTGTATGTGGTATAATACATTACAAAATTATTCTTACTTTTTAATTACATGAATATTAGATACTTTAAAGGAGAAGAGATAGATAAAGGAGTAGTATTATTTAATCTATCTAGTATATATAAAAATAATAAATTACTAGAATATTTTAAATTAGTACAATATGATACTAGAAATAAGTATAAGATACATTGTAGGAGATCTCTCTCATATCTTCCAACTATTAAATGTAATATATCCCCAGTATTTATAAAGAAAATAACTAATAGGGATGAATTTAATGTTCCTGTACTATATAAAGACTTCAAAGAATTCTATAGAGAATATGATAGATATTTTGAGAACCCTCAACCAGTTGATGAAGTTATCTTTAAAAGATTAAAGAATGAAATAGATAGTAATTATGAGAGAGTGAATGAAAGATTAAATAGTATATTTAGTAATATAGAGAATATAATTACTGATATTGATATATACATAACTAATTATGGAAAATCAGGTTCATATAATCTAGATGGTACTCGATTAAATATGTATATTAGATCTGATATGGATATAATTACATATATTACACTTCTTCAATTAACAATATTACATCAATTAAAATATAGTAAATATTTAGGGAATCAAAAAGTATTCTTTGAATCAAATAACTGGGAAACAATGAAACATATTAATGATTTCCTATTATCTAGTAATCTATATTCTGATATTCTTAAATCTCCAACACATCCATATGTTGTAAA
>CAZJKB010000096.1:0-2484 GCA_964546485.1 uncultured Candidatus Saccharibacteria bacterium
ATATGAACAACTCTCTTCACTTAACTACTTTCCCCAAACAAGAATAATACAATTAAAAGATATTAAATATAATAGTATTAATAAAGAATTAGGGACTCCTTTTGTAATACAATATGATAGAGGGCATACTGGATCTGGAACTGTATTTATAAACAGTGAGGAAGAATTAATATCTGAGCAAAAACTATATCCAGAAAGAATATGCAAAGTATCTAGATATATTAATGGTGATGCTTGGACAATAAATGCTTGTAGTACAAGATTTGGAACTGTCTATGGTGGACTATCATACCAAATCACAGGCCTACCTGAATGCACATCAAAGAAGGGAGCTACAGTTGGAAATGATTGGACTCATGAAATTGATTATGATGTATTAGAACAGATAAAGATAATGACAGAAGAGATAGGTGAAAAAATCTATAAACAGGGATTTAAAGGGATGTTTGGATTAGATATTGTAATCGAAAATGGACTCGCATATCTAATAGAAGTAAATGCAAGACAAACTGCATCTGTAAGTATGCATACAAAACTAATGCTAAAGGATAATCACATACCATTAGAAATATTACATATATTAGAGTACATATCTAAAAATGATAATGAGTATTTAGAAAATATTAATACAATATTAAATACTAAATATACACAAGAGGAACTATCTACAGTTCTAAAAGAACAAAATGATATTGCTATACAACCAATTCAAGCATCACAAATCATAATTAGAAATAGTACAAATAGTGAGATAAAGATAAATAAAGAAAATAAAACAGGAATATATAAATATGAAAATAACAATCTTAAATATATTAGAGAAGGATATAGTATAGATGATATATTAAATAAAGATGAATATTGTATAATATTTCAAGAAAAGAACAGGATTGTTAGTGAAGAATATGAGATAGCCAGAATACAATCACTATCCCCTCTTCTTTCTCATACAAATATTAATGAGATATTAAAGAAAATAAAAGAAAAAGTAATATGAAAATAATAGAGATTCAAAAAGAAGCACAAGAGATAATTGAAGAGTATAGAAATATAAAAATACATAATAAAAGAATTAGTACTCCATACTATATCAATACTAAAAAAAAGAGAAACGAACTAAGATCACTGGCTGGTAAGGGTACACCAGAAGAGATACAAGAGGAAACATTAATATTTGGTAAATTAAGAGGTATTGATTTTAATGATTTAAACAATGAACAAATAAGAGAGTTCATGATGAAAGAAAATATTGGTATAGATTGTTCAGGATTTGTTTCCCATGTATTTGATAAATGGTTAAAGAAATTAAATAATGGGGGAATAAAGAAACATATTAAATTTGAAAATATATCACTATATAGAAAATTAGTAGTACTAATTAGACCAATAGAGAATATGAGTGTCAAAGTTCTAACTAATAAATTGAATGCAGAAAAAATCTCTTTAAATGAAGTTGAAGTTGGAGATATTATTAAATCCCAAGCACTTAACCATGGAGACCATATTATGTTAATAACTAAGCTAGAATATGATAATAATAACATATTAAAGAGTATAATATATACTCACTCTACCCCCCATTTTAATAATGAGAATGGAATAAAAGAAGGTAATATTAAAGTATTAGATATAACTAAAAGATTAGAAGAACAAGAATGGAATGAAGATATTACATATAAAGGATATATTAAAGATATAGAGAATAATGGAATATATAGATTAAGATTAATGAAAAATATAAATGAAACCCGTAATAACTAACTATTGGAAGTGGAAAGGAAAGGAGTATCGATTTGATATTTATACCATAGATAGTTTCTCTACTTTAGAAAACATTAAACAAGTATATGGATTTGTACTTAATGAAGATAGAACTAAAACAATAATAGTAAAAAGGAATAATGGAATGTATCTTCTTCCTGGAGGAGGTGTAGAAGAAGGAGAAAAACCTGAAGAAACCCTAATTAGAGAAATAAAAAAAGAATCAAATAGAGATATTAAAATAGAAACAGCAAAACCTCTATACTATCAAAAAATGTATCTTAAAGATGAACAAGGAGAGTACATCGAACAACCAGGACTACAAGTCAGATACAGTGTAATAGTTAAAAATGATAATGAATTTATACATGATCCTGACAATGGAGATATTGTAGAAGCATTTTGGGTAGATATAAAAGATATAGATAAATACCTAGACTGGGGTGATACAGCAATTTTAATTAAGAACTTATTATTAAATGAATAACATATTATCCAATTCATTAATAACAATATTAATTACATTTATAATTAGTATGTTAATAGCCCCTATTCTGATTAAAATACTATATAAATATGGAGTAGTAAGACAAACAAAAGACTTTTCATCTATAGTTGGGGAAAGATATCTTAAACAAGGCACCCCTATTATGGGAGGATTACTTGTCGTAATTGTTGTATCTATATACACATTAATATTTAATTGGAATGATACTACAGTAA
>CAZJKB010000097.1:0-2475 GCA_964546485.1 uncultured Candidatus Saccharibacteria bacterium
AGCTCAGCTGGTTAGAGCACTACAATGACACTGTAGGGGTCACAGGTTCGAGTCCCGTATCGCCCACCAATTCATACTCCAATCTTAACAATGCATAGATAATGATCTGTTTTAGTTTTCTGTATTTTGGAATTTGAAACCTTCATATCTTTTGAAATAAAGATGTGGTCAGGATTACTATTTTTATAGATAAATGTTGGTTCGCCAGATAAACAGTCTTTTACAGCTAACTTATTAAACAGCCCTGGAAACAAATCTTGTGGTACTGGATGGTTAAAGTCTCCGGCAAATATAAGAGGGGTTTTAAGGATTGACAATAATTGACCTTCCAACTGTTGTGTAAAAATAGTTTCTTTCTCGTAGTTTGTATTAAATACATGTAATGGTAATAACTGAGTATTAGCAACATTTATCCCGTTTATATTACAAACTTGTACTGCCTTATCATGTGATTTTATAATCTTTCCATCAGTTTGGACTTTTGTTAAATCCGGGTTAATTAGAAGAAATGTTTCCGGATTAATAATTTCAAATTTACTTAATATTGATAAACCTAATTTAAATTGCGGGTTATTATGGGAATCAGATATTGGAGAGTTAAAGATGTATTTATAGTTTGAAAAGTATTTCTGACTAAATGAATAATTGTCTTTAAAATGTACTTCTTGAAGCAATAAAATATCAGGGTTGATTTCATCTATAATTTTTACAAAGTATTCAGGATTTTCTAATTTATCTGGATATGTTTGGTTTCCAGCTATATTCCAAGTAGCTACTTTCATGTTGATATTATGAAGTATTTCTAGGTTATTTGCAAAATCATAGTTGTATTATATTTAAGTTCCAGGCTATCCAAAACAGCCCACCATTTACGACTTTTACATGTAACTGCTGCAAACACGTATTATGACAACAAGCCCGTCCATTTCGCATAGTATAATATTATGCTAATATATGTACTATGAAATACAAAATTTCAAAAGATAAACCAGTAACTATAAGAGATAGTAGACCTTATGGTGATTATGTATCTCTTGATCTTTTTGCCCCATTTGAAAATCCTAAAAATGAAGCCTTATCAATAACATTTAAGGTTAGCCTAACTTTTATGCGAGTACATAATCTTGATGAGAATATGCTTCAAGATACCTTCGTGAGTATGGTAGAAAGATATATTAAAGAAATGAAATGGGAGATAGAAGTTGTAACCCTAAAGACTAAAACAATTTGTACAGATGATTCTAATCCAGAGGGTATTATGATTAGTAGTCTAGAAGAACTTAAATCTATTTCACTTAAATCATTATTAGTTTAATTATGAAAACATCAATCAAAGAAATATCAGAACTATCTCTAAAAATACTAAAGAATCTAGGATTTAATGATGAGGAATCTAAATATTGTTTAGAAAATATGCTTGAAGGAGAAATAACAGGGAAAAAGACTCACGGATTTGTAAGATTAAAGTATCTTAAAAGAGCATCTGAATCAAAAGAAATAACAGTAGAAGGAGAAGAAATTAGTGTAGAAAAAGAAACTCCAATATCACTATTTATTGATGGAAAGAACAAAGTAGGTTTGTATGTAGTAGCCAAAGCATTAGAGATGGGAATTGAAAAGGTAAAGAAAAGTGGAATTGTAATTGTTGGTTGCACAAACACAGCTCCAATATCAGGATTGATTGGATATTTTGCAAGAAAATCAACAGAACAAGATCTAATATACATTGGCTTTAATAATTCTTCAGGAGGTTTGATACCTTTTGGAGCATCTAAAGAAATGCTAGGCACGAATCCTTTTACTGTAGGTATTCCATCAAATAATGACCCAATAATTCTTGATATGGCTTCAAGTCAAATAACTTGGGGTAATCTACTTGTTGCAAAACAAGAAGGTAAAAGTATTCCAGAAGGAGTTGCTTTAGATGGTGATGGTAAGGTAACTACAGATCCTGTAAAAGCAATGGATGGAGGACTTCTACCATTTGCAGGACATAAAGGTTCTGGACTAGCATTTATCGTTGAACTACTTGGGGGTGCATTAACAAAATCAAGAGTAGGAAGCAATGTAAAAGGTGGATGGGGTTCATTATTCATTTTAATAGACCCAACAATTCTAAGACCTTTGGAAGACTTCAAAAAAGATGTTGAGAGTGCAATACAAGAATTAAAATCACTTCCTAAACAAGAAGGTTTTGAAGAGATTTACTATACAGGAGAGCAATCAAATATAAAGAGAAAGGAAGCTTTAGAGTCTGGTTTTGTTGATGTTTCAGATACATTACTTCAAGAACTTAAACAATTATGAAAGCATTATTAGTAATAGATTGGCAAAGAGAATATATTGATAGTAATTCTGATTATTATGTAGGTTCAAATCTAGTAAAAGAAACGGAAAGACTCAATGAACTAATCAAAAATTGTAGAGACAATAATTTTCAGATAATATTTATAGAGCATAATGAATTATCAGGTA
>CAZJKB010000098.1:0-2435 GCA_964546485.1 uncultured Candidatus Saccharibacteria bacterium
TTATATAAAGAGAAAAAGATAAAGATATTTGAGGATAAGATTGTAATTAATTAAAAATATTTAATTTAATTCTTTACATATATCTTAACATCAACAGCATATACATTGTTTTCATCTATAAATACAGGGTTAATATCTAAATTATCTATTTCTGGGTATAGTATAACTAATCTTTGAATTTTTTCTAATAATTCAAGTAGTTTATTTAATGCTAATTTTTGTTTCCCTCTTGCTCCATTTAAAATCTTATATACTTTTGTACTTTGAATAAGGTTAATGAGTTCTTCTTTTGTGCTTGGTATTAGTGAGTATGCATAATCATGATATACCTCAGTATATATCCCCCCATGTCCAAACATTAAAAGATGACCAAATCCTTTATTTGTATTATATACATCCTTATCTCCATCTCTTTTTATTCCAATTATTAATTCTTGTTTTGTTGGGATCTGTTTCTGTATTAAATATATTGATGATTTAAAATTATTTTCTAATGTGTTATATGCATCAATTAATTCCTTCTGGTTTTTTATATTCAGTATAATACCTCCTTTATCTGTTTTATGTGCTAATGTATTATTTGTTACCTTTAATACTACTGGATACAGATCGTTTGCAAATGATTTGAGTTCCTCAAGATCTCTACATATTGCTTGTTTAGGTGTATCAATATCTACTTCTTTTAGCATTTTGGCAATGAGTTGATCAGGTAGTGCTATTAATTCCTCTGTTGTTAAATGAAGAACTCTATCTTTATACTCCCCTCTAAATTTATTATATATATTTATATTAAATATCTTCTTATTTTCCTTTTTAAATTTATAGTATTTATACATATTAGAAAGTATCTCTATAGCGTCATCTATATCATAAAATACAGGAATATTATTGTTGTTAAACATTTGGGATGCTTTATTTATGCTATATTCTCCTAAATATATTGGTAGGATTGGTTTATTTGTTTTCTTTGATATATCTATTATTACTTTTGCAGTTTCATCAATCTCTGTCATATATTGTGGGGTTAGTATAACTATGATTGCATCTGTATCTTCTTCTTTTATTAATTGTTCAAGTACTATACTATATCTATCTGACTTACTATCTCCTAATATATCTATTGGATTATGTACTGTATTTAATTCAGGTATAGATCTTTTAATATGTTCAATTGATTTATTATTTAATTTACTAATATTTAAATTGTATTGTTTAATCTTATCTGTTGCTATGATTCCTGGTCCTCCTGCATTAGTAATTATGGCTATATTATTACCCTTAATCTCTGGTAACCAAGAGAATGATTTCATGTTGTTATATAGAGAGTTAATTGAATTAACAGATATTATTCCGTTTTGTTCAAATGCTGTATCGAGTATTTCATTATCTCCAGCTATTGAACCTGTATGTGATTGTATGGCTTTTTGAGCTTCTTTTGATCTACCTGGTTTTAATATGATTAGTGGTTTAAGATTTTCCTGATTTCTATAATTTAATATTATATTTCTACCCTGTGATATCTCTTCTAAGTATGCACCTATGACCTTTGTATCATTATCTTTGTATAGTGAATCAAGTATCTCTCTTTCATCTAAATCTATTGTATTTCCTATAGATATGAAATGTGAGAAGCCTAAATTATCACTCATTGCAATATCAAGTGTAGCAGTACATATTGCTCCTGATTGTGATATGAATGCAATATTACCTCTTGGAGGTGTATAGCTTGCAAATGATAGATTAATATTAGAATTTGTTGATATATACCCTAAACAATTTGGTCCTAGTATTCTAAAATTTTTTTCTTTCGATATATTCAATATCTCTCTTTCTAACTCTTTACCTTCTTTGTCTTTTTCACCAAATCCAGCAGAGATTATAACTACCCTTTTTACTTTGCCATAGTCAATTGATGCTAATATATCCTTTACGAATATGCTTGGAATTGCAATGCATACAACATCTATATATCCTGGAATTTCATTAATATTAGGATAACATTTCTTATTATATAGTTTGTTGTATTTTGGATTAACAAGATATATCTCCCCTTTATACTCTGAATTAATTAAGTTTTGATATATAATGCTACCTATTTTCCCTTTATCTTGTGATATTCCAACGATTGCTATTTTTTTTGCATTGTATAATGGATCCATTAGAATTTATCAATATATTTAAGTAGGATGTGTTTAACTTTTTTTACATCATCTTCTGTTGCTTCTGGTATACCTTCTAGATGATACTTACCAAATATATCTATCCATTTTTGCTTACCTATTGTTGTATATGGTAATAGTTCTACTTTTTCTAAATTCTTAATTTCATGTATATACTCACCTAGTTTTTCTATATGTTCTTGGCTATCTGTTATAGTTGGTATTATGACAAATCTAATTCTAATCTGTTTTTTATATTGAGTTAATATACTATCT
>CAZJKB010000099.1:0-2434 GCA_964546485.1 uncultured Candidatus Saccharibacteria bacterium
TAAGATTAAGAAAACAATATCTTTCTAAGACTGAAAGAGATTGGGCTAAGAGAAAAAATCTTAGTGATTTTGCAAGAAAACAGATGGGTATTGAATAAGAATCCATTAGAAGCTATTCAATACACAACACTCCAATTGGAGTCTCAATCCTAATTAACGAACGAAATTAGAAGTAATTAAAAAGTATAGACTTTCACACCCCTAAGGGGGTAAAAGGTCTTGACTATTTACCCCCTCAAGTGTAAAATAGTAGTATGAAAAGTTTAAGAATACTAGATAAAAAGCTTAAAAATCACTTTAGTAAATATAAACAAGCAATCGTATTATTAGGTGCAAGACAAGTTGGAAAGACAACAATACTAAGAAAGTTATTTCCAGATGCTAAATATTTACTGGTAGATGAAAGTTCTATATTCAACATACTTGAGACATATAGTTCTGATTCATATAAAAGTTTAATTGGTAATGCAGATATGATATTTATTGATGAATTACATCTACTTTCAAATCCTGGTAGAGCTGTTAAACTAATATACGATCAATTACCTAGTGTTAAAGTAGTTGTAACAGGGTCTTCCTCTTTACATATTAAAAACAAGACTGCTGAAAGTATGGCTGGCAGAGCGATAAACTACTCTTTATATCCACTAACCTTGGGTGAATTCCTAAATCAGAGGGATATAGAAGAAAATTTTGATATAAATATTATAGATAGAATAGTTACAAATAAACTTAAGGATACATTGAAGACATATGATAAGGATTCTATTCTTGAAAATATTATGCTTTATGGGCAATATCCTCACTTAGTTAATAACGGTTTAGATACACTTTACCTGAAAAATATGGTTGATAAATTTATCTTTAAAGATATTATTGAACTTAATCTAATAGAAGATAGGTTTAAGGCATTAGAACTACTTAAACTATTAGCATATCAAATAGGTAATATAATTAACTACAGTGAAATATCTATTAGAATTGGTCTTAAGATAGAAACTGTTCAAAGATATATTCAAATATTTGAAGATAGTTTTATCATATACAGACTATATCCATACAGTACAAAGGCCAGAGATGAAATAGGTAAATCACCTAAGATATATTTCTGGGACTTAGGAATCAGAAATGCACTCATTGATAATTTTGACAATTTAAATATTAGGAATGACTCAGGTGCAATATTTGAAAACTTTGTTATTAATGAAATCAAAAAAGAAATAGACTATTATGATTTAAATTACAAAGTTAACTACTGGAGGTTAAAGTCAGGTAGTGAAGTTGATTTAATATTAAGTAACAACAACGAATTAATTGCTTGTGAGATTAAACAAAGAAGGGGAGAGTTTTCTAAAGCATTTACTAATAGATATAAGAATGCTAAAACATGCAAGATTACATTTGATAATGTAATCTAAATACTTATATGATCACCATCGGATACCAATGGACTATTTAATCTCCTAAATTTTCTATTTGTATTCCAAATATTTAATAACTCATTAAAGTTCTTATCAGGATCTAACATTAATTTAGCTAATTCATCTACTTCTTTAAAATCTTCTTCTGTTAATTTATCAAATTTATACGATATATATGAAGGTACCTGAGTATATAATATTTCATTATTCATTAAACTATGGAAATCATAGAAAACAGCCCAAAGAGTTGGCATTAAGCCATAAAACCCTCCTGCATTATAGTATCTATTTGTGTCTAAACTTCCTTGTCTTAAACCTAACCAAGTCTTTGCAGCCCAATCAAACTTCTCATTAGGTATATCATATTGATTAAAATCTAAATTATCAAAGTACCCATCAGCATCTATTGTGACCCATCTATTCTCACTCTCCTTCCAATATTGATTAATCCAGTGATCACAACTATATTCTTCTGTAATATATGGAGCAAATCCTGACCTTACTCTTGTAGGGATACCTTTTGATTTTAAAATAGAGGTCATAAGTACAGATACATATCTACAAGTAACTACAATCTTATTCTCTACACTTCTATCCCTCACTAATCCTCTACTATCTAATCTAAATAACTCAGTAATCATTGCACTTGCTGTTGGGAAAATATCATCTTCACATCTTAACCTATACCAAGGGAATTTACTCATATCTCCATATCTTAAATCACTATTAGCTTTAGTGTTTCCATTTTTTAGTACAACTCTATGAATTACATTACTACATACCAACCTCCCTATCTCCTCTATATCATCTGGTAGAGATTTAAAGTATTCAAGATATAGACTAGGATATGTGAAGGGGCCGAAAGATAGATAGTGTTGCCTTAGATTATTATTCATTTATATTAAATTATGAATTAATTTCTCAATTATATCACTTTGAGAACTATAACTCATATAATACATTGATATATTAACAATATTTTAATATACTATTACCATTAAATTACTATATAT
>CAZJKB010000100.1:0-2423 GCA_964546485.1 uncultured Candidatus Saccharibacteria bacterium
TGCTGGACCACCACCTATTACGACTACATCATATATATACATGGTTATATTATACACTAGAGTAGTAACTAATGTACTATAGGTTGTAAATTGGGGTGTAAAGTGCTACAATGTAAGGCATATTTTATTTTTTGAAAATATGCGATGTCATTAAGCAGAAGAGATGATTTGAAATTATGGGGAATACTTTTAGTAGGGAGTATTGGATTAGGAGCATGTGCTCCAGTTGGTTCTGCCCCTATAGATCCATACGCATTACCAGAAGCGAATATTCGTTTAAGTAATAGTGAAGTACCTAATAGTGAGATTGCTGGATTTGTACAAATGTCTCCACAGGTTCAAACAGCTCTCAATTATGCACCAGGTGACTATGTACAACCTGTCTTACCAATTGATGCAAATGGTCGATTAGTAATTTCACCTTTTAATCCTCCAGAAAGAATATCGTCAAATATATTAGCATATAAAGAGGAATTAATTGCAGCCACAACACAGAATAATCTTGGACTTACATTTCCTGCAAATGATATATCTCAGACTATATATGTAAATGCTTATGGCCAAAATTTTGTATTTAAACCAGGTGAAAATGATGGAATTTGGATAAGAGTAGTGCAAGGTCGGGATAATAAATTATATTCCGTTATTGAATTACCCGATGGTCGATATATATATACAGACAAATTAGGGCATGGACACTTACCAACGAATCTAAGAAATACATCTGCACATTATATTGCAAGACATAGCTCCGACATTTCATTAGCTTCAGAGGATTTTAAACCAATAGTATCTGAACTTCCTTTTATTTCTGAAAGAATATTTGGTGAAATGGAAATAGGTAAAACAGCAAAGTATAATGGATTCTCATTTATTCCCGATACTCGTTTCGATATTGGTACTGGTAGAGTATGTTTCATCTGTGATATAACTGGCCCCGATGGATTATATTGGGGAACAACTATGTTATCAAAACAAATGACTAATCCTCCTCATTACTATGGTTTCATTCCAGATTTTCCAATTGCTAGTAGAAGTAATAGGCCAGATGTGACTAAATTTGCTGCATATCTATACCTTTTAGAAACAGCATTAGTTACTAAAGAAAAAGGTAAAAGTGTGAATGCTATGGATATGCGAACTG
Organism: uncultured Candidatus Saccharibacteria bacterium; assembly: GCA_964546485.1. GTDB lineage: Bacteria > Patescibacteriota > Dojkabacteria > SC72 > SC72 > CAZJKB01. The sequence goes on from CAZJKB010000100.1 coordinate 1,145, forward strand.
GAACTAGGTTACAATTTAATGAATTATTTGACTTACTTTCACGTAAGATAAATGAAATGCCAGATATACTCGATTTTATGAAAAGTAGAGGTGCTATAAGAACAATTCAAAGTATTACCCCCGGTTTTGTAGATTTATTATCACTTAGAGTTAAGCATTTAATGCAACTTACAGATGCTACTGGTCTGGATGGTGTTGAATATTGGGAACAGATAGTTTCATATGCTTTGTTTATGAATATTTTGGGAGCTGATATTCTATCAGAAAATAATCTTCCAGATTCAGCATATGGTGAATTGGATATAAGTAAATTAAGAGGAAAAAATATAAATGAAGGAATCCTCCCTATTGTAAAGAAATTTGGAAATTTGAGCCTACCTGCATACTCTGTTGAGAATCCTGATTTTATATATAATTTAGAACTTTCATCAGAAGGTAGTATTAATTTACAGATGGAATCAAATCTTGGAGGTACTAATTTCTTTGTTGGTCATGGAAGAGATTTGCAAGAAATTCGATCTTCGATATCACAACTAGAATTCTCAGAGAACGATATTTATACAATGCCAATACTAATGATACCTGTTGATATGTTACCAACACAACAAGAATTTTTAAAACATGTGAGTAACATTGAGCATGGAGTTAATGGAATAAATAATTGGGATATGACAAATATTTGTTTGACATATAATGAAGAGCCATTTGCAAATAATGTTGTTCACAGGATATATGCCGGTCATTTTATTACACCTGATGGACAAGAGAAGTTCATGCATATTATACTTAAGATAGATATCTCAAGAACACTTTAAAACTATGGAGACAGAAATAATGAATCAGTTCAATGTACAAATAGAATTTGATGCGGATAAATTTCCTCAATATGCATCATTAAATGATTACAAAAATGGAGTATGGAATTCATCGAATGAATTGAGTGAAATTTCTGCTGATGCTGTATATAACTTAGTATCAGTAGGTGTAAGTCCAACAAGGGTATTAGACCTTCTTGCAAAGAATTTAGAGATTGAAGGATGCGATCTCTTAATGCTAAAGGGTGAGGATAATCTACAAGAAATCTATTACATCAATGAATTAGGAAAGATATGTACTCTAGATTTAGGTTATACACTATAATATCCAAAATATTCATTTATATTCTTAATATCTCTTTCCATCTTTTTTCTATACTCTCTATTTTCTTGATATATAATTTGTGGGAAATCTATTATATATGGTAATTCGTTATACCATAGTATGTTGTATGCAGATAGGT
>CAZJKB010000101.1:0-2407 GCA_964546485.1 uncultured Candidatus Saccharibacteria bacterium
CATAGTACAATTATATGATTATTTGGAATAAATGTCATCAATATCTATCTTAACCCTAAATCATCTTTTATATTCTTCATTGCATCTAACACAATTTGTATATGCTCTTCAAGAGTAATTCCTAATTCATTTGCTCCATTAATAATATCATCTCTATTTACTGCTCTTGCAAACCCTTTATCCTTCATTTTCTTTTTAACACTCTCTACATCAACATCTGATAATTGATTTGGTTTCATTAATGCAATAGCTACTATAAAGCCTGTTAGTTCATCTGAAGCAAAGAGTGCCCTACACATATTATCTGGTCGACTTAATGGATTCTCTCTATCTGCATGCCCTACAATAGCTTGTATCATATCTTCAGTAACACCCTTTGATCTAAGTATTTCATACCCCCATTGGGAAGGATGTTCTTCTTTCATCTTTTCATAATCAAAATCATGTACTAATCCTACAACAGACCATTTCTCAATATCTTCATTAAAATATTTAGCATATGCAATCATAGCCGCTTCAACTGCTAACATGTGCTTAATCAAATTCTTATTACTTGTATACTCACAAACTAAATCATATGCTTCTTGTCTTGTCATAACTTTAAGATAGATAATTTATATAAATTAAGGATATTATAATACTAAATACAATAATTATAAAAATTGTAACACCATGCTTAATATATATATTTCTATACATGATATAGATTAATGCGATTGGTAGTAGTAATAATCTAATCCATAAATCAAATATTAGTGAATTTGCAGATATAAATAGGAGAAGAGAAAAGAATATAATATCCTGTTTATCTAGTTGCTTACCTCCTTTATTTATATCCATACTAACCAACACTAGTATATTTAGATAGGCATATATACCATATTCTATGAGAGATTATTAAAAATATAATTGATAATACTAATCCGTATATTAGATATTCATAATTATTAACATCTATTAATACTCTTGCAGGAACAAGTCCAATAAATGCAACAGGGAATACTGTATAAAATATTATATTATAACTCCCCCATACATCTACAGGAAATCTACCAATCCCATTTAATCTATTTCTAATCTCTCTTAATCCTGATCTAATAAATACAAAGTCAAATGCAGATACAATTAAATCAATACAAAACCAAAGTACTATTCCAATAACTACAGCAATAATCATAAATATAATATTAAGAAATGTAATACTTGCCCAATTAGTAACAATATAGTACCCAACAAGTATTAAACCTGATATTGATGTAACAAAATCATCAATATGAAATTCTAAGAAAGATGCTCCAAATATAGAAGATACAGGTTTATACAATGTAACATCAAACTCTCCTTTCATTATTTTTTCTTCTAATCTTCCAAGATTTATACTAAATATAGACCAACTAAGATATCCTATTAAATTAAAAAAACCCGTTACTAAATATACTTCACTAGCTGTATAGCTAAGAAACTGACCTGAATTACCTACCAATGCAGTAACAAAAATTATCTGTATCGCTAAGACAAAAAGACCTCTAAATATTCTACTAATTACCTCAACCCTATATGCTGTTAATTTACTAATACTTACTCTTAGTACTCTAAGCCAAAGTTTTAAATAGAATCCAATTGTATTAAGCACCTTCACCTTCATATTTTGTAATAGCTATTTTATATAATAGTAAGTATGTAATAATTAATAATACTAACCAGATTATACCGATAACAAATCCCCTATATATTTCATAATGAGATATAAATCCACCTAGTATTTCAACAGGAAATGATAGTGTATATCTAAATGGTAATAATTGAAAAGGTAATAAAGCCCAAGTAGGGATAGTAAATATTGGCATTATTTCACCAGACATAAAAACAACAACATTTTCATAGAATATTCTTAATCCATATATCTGTTTTATAAAAAATGTTAATAATGCAAATATATTTCCAAGTAAGAAACTAATTAAAAATGCTAATAATATTGCAAATAATCCATACAATAATATCTCAGTATTAAAACTAAAAATAATTTTATCTTTAATTAGATATACTGCTAGTAGCCAGAATGGTAGAGTAATAATTATTCTTATTAATTTAGATCCTATACTAATACCAAGTACTTCTGATAAATAATTGAATGGCTTATATAAATAATTACTAAATGCTCCATATATTATCTTTGTACTAACAAATCTATCAGAAAAATCCTTAGTAAATCTTAATATTAAAGTCATTAATACAAAATATGTAAATACTTGTTCAACAGAGTAATCTGCACTTTTAGATGCACCACTCCAAACAACTGCAAGAAGTATTGGTTGTATAAAATCTGCAATAACCCAAGAAATAAGTTGAGTTCTAAACTCCAAATCAGCACTCATATACATTAGTGCACTTCTCTTTACTATTTTTA
>CAZJKB010000102.1:0-2404 GCA_964546485.1 uncultured Candidatus Saccharibacteria bacterium
AAAATTAAGTAATGTATATAAAAAAACTCCAGACTAATGTCTGGAGTTTAATTTCAAAGATATAATCCTTAAGATTAGTATCTATCTCTTCTAAAAGAGTTAGATCTGTCTCCTCTGTTATCATCTCTTCTTCCGAAACCACCTCTGTTACCACCGTTTCTATCACCAAATCTTCTTGGAGCTCTATCTCCATCTTCTCTTGGCTTAGATTCGTTAACAATGATTGCTCTTCCTTCGAATTCTTTTCCGTTTAATTCATCGATAGCCTTTTGTGCCATTGCATCATCTTTTAATGTTGCAAAACCGTATCCTCTAGATCTACCTGAGAACTTGTCGAGAATTACTACTAATTCTTCAACTTCTCCGTAAGGAGCGAAAATTTCCTTCAAATTCTCTTGTGTAAAAGAGTATGGAAGATTGCCTAAGTATAACTTCATAGCAATATATATTAAATAAAATTAAATAGTAATACGTAAAGATACATCGTAAATATATTATTTAATATATATTTCTAGTTACACTTACCGATTACCAGTTAAGTATATCATAATATTGAAATTGAATATATAGTGGTGCAGGGGACAGGATTTGAACCTGTGTAGCCCGAAGGCGTCAGATTTACAGTCTGATGTATTTGACCGCTCTACCACCCCTGCATTATATATAAAAGTACTGGAGCCGAAGGAGAGATTCGAACTCTCGACCCACGGTTTACAAAACCGTAGCTCTGACCAACTGAGCTACTTCGGCATACATATGTGAGAGTATATTAGAAATTTTATTTGTAGTCAATAAAAGTGCCCCAATGAGAGGAAGTAGTTTGGAGCTCTGCTCCAAGTAAGTGGGTCTTCGCATTTCAATTCCAAGGAATAGAAAGATATTGAAATCCCATGTGTTTAGTATCGAGCCAAACACTTCTTCCTTTTGTTCCCATCAGGGCATTTCATTCTATGATGTACAATTTGTGATATCAAGATAATTATATTTATAGGTTGTGATTACAGGAGTGATAAGAAAAACGATATTGTTGAAGATATTATTGTTCTAGTAATTTGACTAAGTGGTGAGAAGGGTAGTACAAAAATTAAAATTATTATAACTGAGTACTTCTCAAGCATTTCCCATGAGTATCTTAATTTTGTTGGTAGTAATGCTCTTACTATTTTGTGTCCATCAAGAGGTGGTATGGGTAATAGATTGAAAATCATTAGGGATATATTGACTACATAAAAAACAATTAAGAATGTAAATACTAATTCTGTAATAGGAGTGATAGGTAGTGAAAATACTAAAACTTTGTAGGTAAGCCATATAATTATTGTTAATAGTAAATTACTTATAGGACCTGCTATAGCTGTGATGGCAGTACCTCTTACTGGATTATCAAAATTATACTCTGATATAGGCACAGGTTTGCTCCAACCAAATTGTGCAACTATCATCATTATTGCACCTATTGGATCAATATGAGCTAATGGATTTAATGTTAATCTTCCTTCTGCCCTTGCTGTTGGATCTCCTAATTTATTTGCTACCCATGCATGAGCATACTCATGAAATGTTGAGGCAAGTATGATTGCAGGGATTGCAAATATTAACCAGTATATTGTATCTACCATTAGAATTTTATATTATTAAAATCATCTTTATTATATATTCCTGATTCTACTAATTTTTCGCCCTGTATGTCAAAATAGATGTTTTGTATGTGTTTAATATTATCATTTGTTTCTATATATAGTGTATATGATATTTTTGAATTTAGATCTTCATTAGTGATGTTGGCATATTGTAATAATTTGCTACTTTCAAATACATTATTGTTCTTGAGTATCTCTTCATAGTTATATTTTCCAATATTTGGTATAAAGATTTTGAATTCCATTGTTCCATTGGTGGTATTTATTTCATTTGTTTTTAATGTCATTGAATCTGTTTTAGTATTTATAACGTATTTTATATTATTACTATTAGAGAATTTGATAGTATTAATATCGCTATTGTTGTCAATTGGTTGGTAATAGAAATTCATATTAGTTGTTCTTTCTATATCTGTTGGAGGGAGAATATTATAATTTTTTAAAATATTCGATTTAGATTCTAGTTTAATATTCTTTATTTGTGCATTTTTTATATCTTTATTGGAATACATATTATTATAGATTGTTATTGCTATATTCACTTGATCGTTTTTATCAATACTGTCGGTATATGCCATGGCAATAATGCTAGAATTTAATAGGGTAATTGATTTTTCTGTGTCTTTTAGTGTGTCGGATGTGTTTTTATATACTTCTTCTTTATTTCTTAAAAGAAATATTAATGAGGATATAATTATGAGGATGAGAATAGAAATTGTTATTATTATATACTTTTTATTCATCTTTATATGACTTTTTATATG
>CAZJKB010000103.1:0-2404 GCA_964546485.1 uncultured Candidatus Saccharibacteria bacterium
GTGATTAATCACCACCTTTCAAGTTAAAAAAGCACTACATTTTGACCATTAGACCGTTTTTACACCGAACAGTGAAAGGATAATACCAAGACCTAACCACATCAGCAATTTCCAAGTGTTCATATTTATCTCCTCGTGATTTTTAGAATGAGCCCATAGTATTCTATCATAACTATCTATATTTAATCAACTATTTCTATACATTTGATATAATATCCTATGAATAAATTTAAACAATCTGCAATAACTATACTAAAAGAATATAATATTCCTCTACACTATAAAGAAATAACTAGATTAGCATTAGAAAAAGGAATATTAGAAACAGAAGGTAAAACACCTGAATCTACAATGAGTTCACAACTAATATTAGATATTAGAAATAAAGGAAAAGCATCCGACTTTATTAAAACTTCCCCTTCTACATATGCATTAAATACAAATAAAATTACATTAAAGAATGCAAAAAAGATTATTGAAAAAGAACAACAACAAGATGAAAAACTAAATATTGAAGGTGGATATACAGGTAAAGCAGGAGAACATCTAGTCTGTTCTCATCTTCTTTTTAGAGGTTTTAATGCAAGTATTATGAGTGTAGATGTAGGTATAGATATAATAGCTACTATTAAAGAAAAAGTATTTGGAATACAAGTTAAAACATCAAATTTAAATAGTTTTAATATGTATGTATTTGATATTAGAAAAATATCATTTCAAAGACATAATACTAGTAGCATATTTTATATATTTGTATTACATGGAGAAGTTAAAGATAACTTTTTAATATTACCAGTATATGAGATAGAGAAGATGGTAGAGAAGAAAATAATTCTTGAGGTAGGACATGGGAAAAGATATAGAGTAAATATAAGTATTAGAGAGGATCAGGTATATTTAGGCAATCGTGATAACAATATGGACTACTATTTAAATAACTGGAAGATTATTAAATAGTTATTTTCTTATTTACTATATTTCATATTTTACATCAACGCACTCTATAGGGTATAATATAGTGTAATTTAGATATAAAAATAATGGATACATTAAAACAAAAATCATTAGAAAAATATACTTCTCAATTTGAAGCAAAGGAACTTCAAGGGTTATATGAATCAATAGGACATTTCCTAGATATTTCAGTTGAAAAGGTAACACCAGAAATGGTATTGAATATGCCTGAAATTAATGAGAAAGAAGTTTTAAGCACAAATAAGGCTAGTGTACTTGCTAGATGTCGAGCACTTATGGCTTTCGGTATTTATAATCAAGAAAAGGATATTTTAGATTTTGAATTTGTATTAGAAAATTCTGATTAAGGAGACGATCCAAGGCATGTGCAATCTGCATTTGTTTCAAATGAATGGAGATCTAGAGTAATTAGTACATATGCTGTTTATACTTTGTTACCTGAAGTCTTGGGATTAACTCAAGGATTGGGTGTAAAGAAACAATTAGATGAAAATGGTCATCAAATTAAAAGTCCATTTCAAATTAAAGATTGGGATAAAGAGGTTATAAATAATCCTAAGACCCTACCCGCATATGCAGAGTATCTATTCAATAGATTGATGGAACATAGAGTCGATACTGTTGGATATTCTCAAAAGATTCCAGGATTACCATATTCAATGGAAACACATAGTAGAAGATGTGGAAATCCTGTAAATGCAGATGGAAAAGTAAGTATAGAAGAATTAACAAATATAATTAAAATAGTTACTCAAGCAATTGAAAATAGAAAATAAAAAATAGGTATTTAGTTACATTTCTATATCAGTAAAATCTATAGCTTTAAATTCTATATCTATATTGTATAACTTCTTATATGCTTCACTTAATCTTTTAAAAAATCTTATGTTTTGAAATTCTTCTTCTGTTATTAATCCTTTTTCTCTTTTATAGATTATCTCGTTATATGCAAGTAGTAAATTTTTGATATTTAATGTCCAGTTACAACTATAATTCTTTACATCTCCCCAAGTTTGTTTATTAAATATGTATATTTCATTATAGCTAGAGTTACTTGATAATGATGCAAATATCTTTGCTCTGAAATCATTCATTCTCTCATTAGTGATTGATGACATTGTATCTTGTCTTGTTATAATTCCTTGAGGATTATATTTACTCTTGAAATTATCATCTACTGCCCAATATTGCATGAGTTGATAAATACCTATGAGATATAAATATGAATTTTCTACAATACCTTCTTTAGATTTAGGATATCCTGCGGAATTATGCGGATTAAAATGTCCAGTCCATTCATCTTCATTAACTCTTAACTCAAGACCGGTATCTCCGATTATAATAACTTTATTAAAAGGTTCATCGTTGACTAGTTCGACAGAAATTTTACCTTCAGCTATATGAACTTTTCTTTCTAGTGACACAATTT
>CAZJKB010000104.1:0-2403 GCA_964546485.1 uncultured Candidatus Saccharibacteria bacterium
TCCTGTTCCATTTAATACTAGATTCCCATTCACTCTAAATGCTAATACACCACCTCTTTGTCCATTCCATGCATTAGCTGTTAATATACCACCTGAATTTACAGTTACATTTGTATAGTTAGGTACTCTCTGTAGTATTACCCTCTGATTGGTTCCAGATGTTCCAATATTAGTATTCCCAGATCCATTTCCATATGTATTTACTAATCCTTCAGGGAAATATACATTTGTACCGGAAACACTACTAATTCTTTTAAATTCATATTTTCCAACACTTCCATAATCTGTTGTAGTACCTTGCATATTCATTATGATCACTTCATCTCCACTCTTTAAACAACCTGAAGCTACGGCAGAACTAATAGTAACACCAGTCTCAGAGATTGATGTTACATTATAGTTAATACCATCTGCACATGTTCTACCACCAGCTATTATATCTGTATTTATATTTCTTGATGCTGATACAGTAATTGCTCCATCCTTACCATCTCCTAACCAACTATAGTCTGCAACGATAGTCGCAGTATCCTGACTTTCATCTACCAATACTTGATTATCAGCAATTAACATACCACTAATTTCATCATATTTAGGATAGTTAGAATTGTTTGATTTGAATGTACCATCCTTTATTACAACATTCTTTTTAGCTAAAAATATACAACCATGTACCCCTGAGTTATTTACATCTGGATTTATCGCAATATCCTTATCAGACATTATTACTGTAGATGCATTACATGTAACTTGATTTACTGTTATATTCTCTGTTGATCGAATAACACAATATTTATTGGTATTTGTACATACTGATGGGGATATATTTCCTGAGAGAGTAAGAGGGGTAGTATACTCATGTAATTCATATTTTGTAGTATTTGAACTAGCATATGACAAAGCTCTTCTCTTTAATTCATCATACCAATAGTCCTTTTTATTATTTACAACATCATCAACAACTACTAATCCATTTTGTAATCTTGCATTTTGAACTAAATCATCTAAAGCACCTGATCTTGATAGATATACCTCAGTCGTTATATCAGAATCAGCTTGTACAAAGGTAGTTGGGGATGTCCAATAACTATCACTATTAAATGTTCCCGTTGATGTTAGTGTTGGTATTATATTTGTATATCCAGAATGTGAGTATACATATCCAGCTTTACTCATTATCCAGTTTGTTCCCAATATTTGATTATAGAATGTTGTATTAAAGTTACATACATTATCATATGTACCTATGACAAAATTGATACTCCCACCAAAATTACTTCTTAAATCAATTACTTCATTTCTACTTAAATCATTTTGTTTTGTAGCATATGTAAGATTAAAAAGATTGTTATTGAAAAGATCACTTGAGGTTGTTTTGAAAGTATAGTTTAGTGTTGCTGGGGTAGGGGCTATCCTGTCAATCCTACCTGTTGTATCTCTTAATGCATCTCCCATTACTCTTGAAATACCACTTGTCTCATCAGTGACTCTCCATGCAAGATTCAGACCGTTAGCTAATGTACCATGAACTGATGCTTCAAATAGGTCTATGATTGGTTGTGTATAGTCAGCATTATAATTTGATGCTGTTGCTTTAAATACATATGCTCTAGCATATGTACCAGAGCTGAGTACAGAACCAGCCACATCGTTTCCTGTTGCATAGAGTATATATTGTCCATCTTGAGGGCTAGATTCATTTGCAGTTGTATCATTTTTATCTCCATATTCTATTCTATATGATAATCTAACAGATCCTGCAGGTGTTTCTGTATTTACTACAGTTACATCACTTATTCTTGCAAAGACCTTTCCATCTGTATCATACATAGTTCCTCTAAGTCCTGCACCTATTGTTCCAACTTTTTTCCATGTATTTCCACTCATAGAGAAATATAGATCGTTCCATGAACTACCTGCTTTTTTAACCATCATTCCATACGACCTTTTATTGTTAATAACTCTTGCAGTACTATTTAAAGTACTATCTTCTCTAGTTATAGATGGAGGTGTTTCATCACTTCTTGCAAACCAATTTGCTAAACTAACAATATCATTTCTTCCTTGTACATCTGTATATGTTGTAGTTACCGTTTGTGTATTAAAAGGACCAACAGTATTTACAGCATTAAAACCACAACCATTTGGTAGTGATAGGTTAGATTGAGTGATACTTGCATTTACAACTGATGGAGGAGGATTATCAGGATAACAGTTTATAGTAGTAGGTATTCTCATACATTGTCCATATCTATTACAACCACCATTTTGACGATCACAACTAGCTGTAGTTACAGCTGGTTCACCATAGTTAATAGGAGAGGTACCTGCAGGACATGTAGGTGTACAAGATTCTTCAGCACAACTACAACAATCTCTATCCTTTGGATTACAATCATCACC
>CAZJKB010000105.1:0-2381 GCA_964546485.1 uncultured Candidatus Saccharibacteria bacterium
CCATCTTCCCCTATTCTATATTGATATCCTTTAATACCACTATGAGTATCTGTAGCAACACTAGGTCCTGTATCAGCCCAAAATATTCTAAAGCTTGTTAGTTCTCTTTGATAGCTTTGTGGAGCAGAGATTCCTTTCGGATTATTAGGATCAGTATTATCAAGTTTAAATGTATATGTCATTGCATCTACAGCACCATCTCCATATACATTACCTGTTAAATCTACTGCTTTTATCTTGAAATAATATGGATTATTACTACTTGTCATCCAGTTATCACCTCTGTATGCAACATTACTTAAGTCTATACTGTTTGTTCCGATTATGAATTCACAATTAGTATCTGATGTATGTACAGGACTTGTTGTACTTAAAAGACCAGAATCATTTGCAGGATCTGCATTAATATCTTGACCTAAGTATAGACAATATCCTCTTAAACCACTGCCATCTAAATTATCTTCTCCTGCTGTCCAAGATATATATGGAGAATCAAATCTGGTCCAATCATTTGGAGTTTGTAATTGACCTGCTTCTACTTGATTGTAATATCTTACATCGCTAGCATTTACACTTGGCTTTACAGTATCCATTACATAATTAAACTGCATACCATTAAATTCCGGTGTTGTTGTTTGATTACTACTTTGTAACAATGCTTGTATTTGCATGTATCTATTTGCAGGAGAAGCGAAATTATATCCACCAGTTACAGAAACAACATTTTGATAATCACTCCAATCAACATTATTTGGAGATGTCCTTGTTCTATATATTATATTATCACTCCCTTTATTATCTGTAATACTTAGCGATGGACTAGCACCCCATTGTCCATTATTACCAAGGTCTATTACTTGTGATGTCCATGTACCCTCAGTAGCATACTTCCCATTATTACTATTACCAACACTATATGTATTCATACCTTGGTTATATAGTTGCATAATTTGATCTTGAGTTAATGTTGTATTAAAGATTCTCAAATTAGATATAAGAGTACTTGATGCACCAATGGATAGGGTTGCAGGTGATGTATATATGTTATCAGGAGGTTGTATTCCATTCTGCCAAGCAATTGTTGTATATGGTGTACCATTAATGTAAAAAATTGGACTGGACGAAGGAGCATCTGTGATTGTTATGAAATACCAGTCAGTATTGTTAAATCCAGGGTTATATCTTATATCAGATCCATTTGTATGATAAAATCTGAAGTTATGTGCATTGCCACTTGGATTTCTAGACACAGTATACCCACCAAGTGTAAAGATTGTACTACCTGATACATCTGATATTGGAGTCTCTAATTTCATCCAGAATGACACAGAATTGTTAGTAGTATTAATTGGGATATTTGTATATTGAAGTGAACCAGCAGTTCTGACTGATGTACTCTCATTTGGTGTTCCTGACCAAGCATAACCGGTACCTAATCCACCATCAAAATATCTCCTGACTCCTGTTTGAAACTGATCTCCCAAATCATTTACCATAAAGCCATCTACATATACATTTTTATTTGCTTTCACTTGTATTCCATATTTTGCATTACCAGATATACCAATTGCTTTGTAATATACTCTCCACCAACCACCACCTTCATCAACATATGTAGAAGTTACAGGAACACCATTAAATATTATTTGAGCAACTGAACTATCAACTGTACCCCCAACACTTCCTGTAGTGTTGTTATATACATAAGCACTTACATGATGATAGTTAGTACCAAGATTTAATTCTGTTACATAATCATCACTTGCAGTTGTAGTTACTATATTTACAGATTTAGTACCAAATTTCACATATGAAGCATCAGTACTAGAAGATACAGTTGAAGCAGTAAATGGATAGAATGTACCGTCCATTTGTCTAATATTATCATTTCGTGAACCTAAATAAAGTGTTGTAGGACCTGTTGTGGTGAAACCTGTAAATCCTGTTGTTGAAGCTACAATAGTTCCATCTATTTTAAGATACGATGTCCCATTTGCATTATATGCTATTTCAAATGAGTATCTTTGCCCTTTATTTAAAACTAGACTTGTATTAGTTACAGAATTCCCATTAATAACTAACGCATACGTTGTGCCTGAATAATAAAGGGAAATTCTAGATCCAGAGTCAGTATCTACTATATACATAGGATCAGAAGTATGTATACTTGGGTTTGTCCATGTAGGAGTATAATCAAATCTAATAACTCCATTATTAGGGTTTGTCATATTCAAAGGTACACTATATGTATCTAATCCATTAACTATTACCCCTCCATTAGATTGAGAATTTACTAAACTAGAAGGTGTTAATGAAAGTGAAACATCAGATAGATTAAATCTATAAAGATCATCAATATTAAACTGTCCAGAAGTATGATT
>CAZJKB010000106.1:0-2378 GCA_964546485.1 uncultured Candidatus Saccharibacteria bacterium
TATTACTAATATTCTTTATATTAAAGATGTATGTGAATAAAAAGAATAATTAGGTATTAATGAATAATTTCTTATTATCTCTGAGGTAGAAAAAGTTCTTTTGTCATATCTTTGAACATTACTCCTTCTAATGAGTATTCTCTAACTTCGTTTGGTATTGATGATTCATCTATATCATAAGGTTTATATTTTGATTCCTCTGGTTTCGCTTTTTCCTCATCAATTTTTATTTTTATCCAATCTATTGTTGATTGATCTGCAACTTCTTCTAGTTTTACATTCCTTTTGTTAGAATCCGGTTTTAATCCAATTATTCTAATTTCGCTATCAATATATGAGTATGTGAATGAATATTTTGTATTATCATATTCTTTCGAATTTGGATCTCTTATAACTAATGAATATTCATCATGTTCTATTCCTAAAGTTTTAGTTATGTGTAATATCATATTTATGTTTAATACAACTTATTTTATTAAATATTATCATTATAATTATAAAGGTCAAGATTAATGATAATGTAATTATTTAGTTCGTAGTGATAGGATAAAGAATTTCAATTAATAAGTATTTCTTTTTATATTGTGAATCTGTTGTATATCTAGTATCAAGTGGAATTTTTGCTGTTTGGCATATATGATTTAATGTTGCTGCAAAACAGTTTATATATGGTCCATTTAATTTTATCATAGGATCTACCTCTATTAATATTCCCCAGTTCAAACCTTGATCAGGAATTGTATCAAATCTATTATTACCTGTATTTATTTCTATGAATGGTATATCAACAGATGGTGTTGCGATTTTACTTAGAATATCTATAGCATCTACTAATACAGATGGATAATCTAGGATATTTGCGCCTTCAAAATGCTGTGCTATATTAAAGTATGGATATTTACCTCCAATAAATGAATAATCAAGGCCTTCTAATCTAGTGTTTTCTCCCATTATGATTGTAATTAATTCTCGAGTATCTCACCTGTTTGAGAGATTTTATTTATTCTGTTGTTAACGAAAGAGAAATCTGGAATAAATCCTTTAAGAAGAACAATTTCTTCGCTCTCATTGAGAGTAATACCTAAGCGACTTGAAGTATTGCTTTCTGATATTTCATAATTATCAAACAATGAAACTGCTATTCCATACACCTTATTATCCCCATCAATTATCATAGGCTTATTAAAAAAAGTTATAAATGAAGGCTGATCTTCTATCATAGTGATAAATAAATATGCGATCTCACCCTCTGGAAGTGCTATTTTAGGGCATTTCCCCTCTATATCTAAAAAGCCGCTTTTAATTATTGGTATATGTAAATCCATAAAACTTTTTAGTCGTTCCTGCAAAACATCGTTATAGAGGTGGTATCCTGTAAGTTGGACTGCTGATAATCCTTTAGTACTTTCTAGCTCTTGTATTAAATCTTGTTTTTTTACAAAATGAGATCGTTTGTCCATAAATAATATATTTCTATTTTAATATACAATTATACCCCATAATGTAATTATATTAAATATGTTATATAATATTTATATAAAATCATAAAGAAATATTATGAATCCTGAAGTTGTCAATGAAAAATTATTATTCGAAGAATCAGTAAAAACAAGATATACAAAAATATTTCCTCAATTAAATGATCTTGAGATAGATTATATTATTACTGATGATTGAAGGCAAAAAAAATGCTCTAACACATATATTATTTAAAGATGGTTCATTATTAATAGTAGATCCTAAATATAGACCACAGGAACAGTGTGGTCTTTACATTGAATTATGGGAATTAAGATATAATTCCGAAGTACGGGGTGTCTCTTCGTCTATCGAAATACCAGGTAAGAATGGACTTTATTATTTCAATAACCTTGACCAAAAGTATGTTGAGAGTGGTGAATCAGAGGAATATATTGCTACTATAAATCTTCGTTAAATATATATCTTCTTTATATTCATAATATTATCTTCAATACTTACATATTCAATATATCTATTATTTATACTTCCACTATTTATATATCCAATAATATTATCGTGTTCTTGATAATGAGAATGCCCTACTATTAAATAATTAATATTATTCATATTATTAACTTTATATTTCTTCATCTTAAAATTCATAATACTATATAGTTTAAGATATATTCTTCCTCCTAAGTATGTTCCCAATTTAGTAACATAATCCCCTACTACATATGAAATTCTATTTTTAAATATACTCGGATATCTATCTTCAAATGATGGATATATTCTATGTCCATGTTCAATTCTAATTATATTACTTCCTATCTTCATATCTAAATATTCACTACTAGTTTTACAAAATTGATATATTCTTTCATCACAAAACTCCTTTTTATCATGGTTACCAAATA
>CAZJKB010000107.1:0-2376 GCA_964546485.1 uncultured Candidatus Saccharibacteria bacterium
TTTAATCCTCGAAAAACTATTGCATGGGTTGTACTAATTGCATTTACAATATGGTTTTTCTATGCAGAGATACGACTAGTTATTAATCCTTTTATGCATCAATTTTCTAATAACATTGAAGTAAAGATTGAGAATAGCGAGTACTTTAGATATACACCTGATTATTCTTTTGAAACTAATATATATGTTAAAGATAGTGAATTACTTAATATAGATAAAGAAAGATCATATATACTTTTATTTGGTTCTAAACAATCATTTAATGAAACACCTAAAAATAATATTATATTTTTAGAAAGTGCTAGTGTTATAGAAAAAATACCATTCAGTGATAATAGAATCGTTGAGTCAGAATATGGTTTTAAATTCAAAAATAATAGGTTAGTAAATGATGTTTCTACTGTATTAATAGAAGTTGGTATATTTACATCAGATAATAATAAAGGGTTTGATTCTCAATTGGTAACTAATCATAAATTAGGTATTGATCTATTTTATGGTAGATATTCATATTACATACAATATCTACTTTGGTTTATTGCAATATTTGGTACTGCAGCAAGAGGTATTACTTGGTCTACAGTATATGATTCTAAGACAAAGAGACCATTAAGTAATGCAATTGTAAGAGTATTTAAAGAGGGTGAATTAATAAATACATTTGTTACAGGATCTACTGGTACAATTCAACTAAAATTATTAAAGGGAGAGTATAAATTACATGTTGCAAGGACAGAGTATCAGTTTCCAAGTAGACTTGAGCCATTAAGAAGTGATGGAGAATATAGAAATTTATATTATGGTGATACTTTTAGAATTTCAAAGGATAATTCAACTATGAAGTTAAATATTCCTCTTGATTCTCTCCATGACGATCAAAAATCTTCAATTAGAGATTCTATTCTTCTTGTTGGAACTTCTATAACGGATTCATTTAATCGCCCATTACTTCTATTACTATTTGTAATACAAGTTATCCTATGGCCTACATATCTTGAAAGTTGGCTCACAGGTGTTGTAAGTCTGGGATTAATATTTATGCAGTATATTCTTAGATATATAACAACTAAGAGAAGAGGTGTTGTACTAAATGAAGAGGGTAATCCAATATCAAATATAAAAGTTGCTATTTATGATACTCAATGGAGAAAAGAGATTACAAGTGTACAAACAGATATTAATGGAGAGTATGAATTCATTATGCCAAAAGGTGACTATTTACTTGGTATTGAGGATGATAATCTTGAAATAGATAATGAATCTGGTTATATTAATATTAATGGTTCTAAATCACTACTGAGTATAGGTAATAGTACATATATAAATGCTAAACTCATTTTAAGGGATAAAACAAAAGATACTATTCTATAATTCTCAACTAGATGATATATTAAATATATGAATACAAGGAGATTAGGGGACTATACTGAAAATATCCTATACTATAAAAAGAAAGAGATTAAGACATATGTATTTGGTGAAGGTAAGAAAACAGTTTTCTTGTTTCCTCCTTTCCCTCACTCTGGTTTACTCTATATGCTATTCTATGCCCTATGTCCTAAATATGATATTAGATATGTAACTCTTGATCTTCCAGGTTGGATAGGAGATTCGGACAATGTGTACGGAGGAAGCTTTAACTATGGAAGAATGTTAGAGGTTATTCAAACAGTAATAGACTACTACTCTAATGGAAATTTCTCTGTACTTGGTTTTTCATTTGGTACATCCCTAGCTGTACAAGTTCCTAAGTTATATAAGGATAGAGTCAAAAATATTGTATTAGTATCTCCCGTTGTGAATGGTAAATTGATACATTCATATAGCCAAGCAGGATTATTAGATTTTTTGAGAAAAAGAAATCTATATGATGCAACAAAGTACTATATCGGTCTTAAGTTAAATAAATATACAAAGGTATTTATAGATAGTGGTTTCCCTGATGAATTCATTGATTTATATAGTAGTATGGTGGGTAATATGAATTTTAGAATAGTAATGGATAGTCTATACAGACTATTTCATGCTGATTTCACTGAAGATCTTAAGAGATTAGATAATTATAATACATTAATTGTTAACTCATTAAATGAAACACATATATTTATAGAACAAGCAGATTATATTAGAAATATATTAAAAAATGAGCATAGCTCATATCTTGTAGGCTCTCATGAGAATTTCTTACTATATCCTGATAAGAAGAGATTAGAAGCTATTTTAGATTTTCTTAGTGCATGATAGAACAAAGAAGACCGGTTTCAAAAACAGAGTTATTAAAGAAAAAATTAGTGTCTTGGTTTTATGTAAACAAAATTAGGATATTAAATATACTAGCTATTTTAATTATTATTATTGCTATATTTCTAGTTATTG
>CAZJKB010000108.1:0-2373 GCA_964546485.1 uncultured Candidatus Saccharibacteria bacterium
TTCCTTTAATGCATCAGTTATCACAAATATTCTTGATTTATTTGGTATTTCTTTATCTTTAAGAATTCTTATTAATAAATCAGATATATCATTTGGTTTTAAAATAGTATCCCAATCAAAACTATTATCTTGGATTAGATTTCGGAGTAGGGGAGTATCTACATAACTGGGAAGAATATGGATAACTTTAAGAGTATTATATTTTGTAAGAATGGAATCAAAATATATGTTAAGAGCCGCTTTAGAAGAACAATATAATGCATAATCACTATCAGGAATACGATCTGAAAGAGAACTGATATTGATAATTAAGGTGTTATGTAATTTATCTTTAAGATTTTGGCAAACTAAAATTGGTGCAATTAAATTAAGATTATATGTTTTATTAAATACTTCTTGGGTATATTGAAGGGAATCTTGTTGAATTACGATTCCCGCATTATTTATTAATAAGTTGATTTCTTTATCTTTAATTTGATGTTTTAAGGAATTAATTTCCTCTGTATTATATAGATCTGTCTTAATCCATATGAAGTTATTATTCTCTATATTAGGTTTCGTTCTAGAAATACCATATACTTTATATCCTAATTCAAGTAATGTTTTTGTTAATGCATAGCCAATTCCTCTTGATACACCTGTTATTAATGCCGTTTTAATGTTGTTCATAGATTTATTATATACCATGAAATATTAAATTATATAACTTTTGATATTGAGTGTATTCCGATGGGTTGTTGTGTATTAATGGCGGAGAGGGCGGGATTCGAACCCGCGGTAGGGTTTAAAGCCTACGACTCGTTAGCAGTGAGTTCCTTTCGGCCTCTCAGGCACCTCTCCATATAATTACAATACATATTATATCTATTTATACTATCTTTCTCAATCATTTTATATTTTATTTAAATATTGTTAATATATAGTATGTTAAAGAATGAAAAAAAGATTATTGAATTAGGAAAGATATGGATGAAGAATAGTGTTAATCCTAATCATAATTATGAACATGCAAGTGAAGTATTAAAGCATAGCTTAAATATATTGAAAGAGTTTGAAGGTATTGATAGATCAATAGTAGAGATAGCTGTTTGGTGGCATGATGCATATAAATCAAGACAAAAGAGAAATACAATATATGCTGTATTCTTTGAAGGTTATGAATCATCAAAAATATTTGAAAAAGAGATGAAAGAATTGTTAGATGTAGATAGTATTCAGTTAATATCAAAAGCTATATTTAATCATAATATTCCCCCTGTTATACTAAGTATATTTGGTAGATATGATACTTTAACACAGATATTAATAGAAGCTGATAATTTAGATTCTATGTCATTAAGTAGATATCATAATGTACATAAGAGTTTCCCTGATTGGTTAATATATGTAATTGTTAGAATGTATAAGGTATATATAGAGATTAGTTGTATTGGAGTTAGAAAGAGTATGTACTATATAAATAATTTTAGGATATTTTAAATATGAGATACTTTGGAGCACATGTTAGTAGTGCAGGGGGACATAATACTGCAGTTGAGAATGCAAATGAATTAAATATAAATAGTATACAGATGATGCCTACACCTCCAATGATGTGGAGTGTAAAAGAGATAAGTATTGAACAGGTAGAGAGATTTGTTAATGCTCTAGATGGTAGTACATTAAAAAAATTGTTACTACATTGTGTATATCTAATTAATCTTGCAAGAGGGGATAGCAAGATGTTTGGGGTGAGTAAGCAATCTATTATTACATATGTTAAATATGCACAAGAGATAATGAATAGGACTAAGGATATGGATTTTGAAGTATTAGGTGCTACATTTCATCCAGGATCTGCTAAAGATCTTTCAGATGCTGATAGTCTTAAGAGAATATCCCAAGGATTAAATGAAGTAATTGACCAAACACCTGGAGATGCGATGATACTTCTTGAATCTTCTGCAGGTGCAGGTAGTGTAATGGGTGATAAATTGGAAGAGCTTGCATTGATGAGAGAAGGGGTAGAGAAGAAAGAGAGAATAGGGTATGTTCTTGATACTCAACATATGTTTGTATCTGGTTATGATTGGACTAATGATTTAGATAATATTGTAAATAATATTGATAGTGTATTAGGATTAAATAATGTTAAGTGTTTTCATCTTAATGATAGTATGATGGATATGGGTTCTCATAAAGATAGGCATGCTAATTTAGGGGAAGGAAAGATAGGTATTAATACTATTACTAATATTGTTAATCATCCTAAATTAGTTAATATACCTTTTATATTGGAAACACCAGGATTGAAATCAAATGAGAGTGCAAAGATAGAAGTGGAGAAGTTGAGGAGTATTATTCGTATCTAAATATTATTTCTATTCTACTCTT
>CAZJKB010000109.1:0-2370 GCA_964546485.1 uncultured Candidatus Saccharibacteria bacterium
TTCTTAATATCCAGATTATTTATATTTACTCCATCTATTAATATTTCACCTTTAGTTACAGTATAAAATCTAAGTAAAAGTTTTATGAACGTTGTTTTGCCTGCACCATTCTCCCCGACTATTGCGATTTCATCACTTGGATTAATTTTTACATTTACATTACTAAGTACGTATTTTTCTGTATTTGGATATTTAAAATAAACATTTCTAAATTCAATAATAGGTGGGGTTTTAGTTGATATTCTCATACTACCATCTTGTATTAATGGCTCTAACTGGACTAGTTTTCTTACCTTTTCAACTCCTGTGGCAGCATCAAATAAATCAACAATATTAATAAATACATTGCCAGACTCATTGTGAAAATCATATGCTTTCCCAACTAAAAATCCAAAATCACCAACAGATAATGATCCATAGATCAGATCCTTTATAAAGTATAAGGGAATGAGAAAATCGAGGAAAATATTTATAAATCTTGTAAAAATATCCTCCTTGATGTTGTTTATTCTCATTGAATTTTGGGCATGGAATAAATTCTGTGTTAAACCAATAAGTGTTTTATTTAATCGTATATCGGAAGAAATAATTCTATTTTCTTTTGCTGATCTTTCATTTGATAAATATCCTCTCATCCATCCCCTTTTCTTGAATGATTCTGTTGATTTATCATACCAACCCCACCAATTGCTAACATACTTACTCCATACGATTGTACTTGGAACTGATAATAATATTAGAAGTAGTCCAACTAGAGGAGCTTTTGAAAGTATAATTAATCCTGCGACAACTAAAGAAACTATATTTGTAAGAATATTATTGAATATATATGCAAAATCTCTAACCTTCCATAAATTATCATTTGCTCTTAAAACCATATTAGATATTTCTGGATCTTCAAACTGAGGTATATCTAATTTTGCAATTTTATATGTTATCTTGTCTTCATATTTTTTAAAATGATATTCTCTAAATCTAAAGTCAAGATATCTTTGCAAGATTCTCATGAATTGTTTTGTTATAGAAAGTACTGCTAATATTCCAAGGATTTGGATTAATGGATGTTCTATTGAGAATAAAGCATTGTAATCGCCTGTACCAACAAGTCTAATAACCTCATCAACTTGTTTTGCATATAAAAATGAGTTTATTGTTGGATATGCAGCAATTAATGAGATTAGAATAAAATTTAATATGGTTTCTAGTGGACTCATTTTTATTAATTCTGTAATTGCCCATTTTCCATTAATCCAAAAACGTTTTATATTTTCCTTTGAAAATTTTGATTTAATCGACACTTCATTGTTATTTTTAGTATTCATGAAATTCATTATACACCTAGAATCCTTTTGTAGCAATAAAATAACGGGGTTGCTTAAGTTCTTGAGTGTAGTAATTCGATTTGATGACCGATCTCAACCATAGGGGTATTTTTATTTATTGATATAGATTGGTTTTGTGTTAAGATTGAATTTTCAGCGAGAGCAATCTGATAGGTTATATTTTCAGTAGGGTATAGATTGCCGACATATAAAGTATCTTTCTTTGTCCCCAATTGTGTTTCCTGGTTTAAATCGTAATCTAGTGTTTTGGCTCTTCCACTTCTTGATATTATACCTCCTTTTTCAAATGCTCCTAAAGATCTTAAATCTTCTATACCTAGTCCTAATAATTGAGCTAATATTCCTTGCTCCACTTTCCAATTATTCGTATATTTAGTTTGTAATGAAAAATTATATTTAGAATCTTCTTTCTTTAAAAATAGTAATGCTTTGATAATCTCTTTGTATAATTCATTCACTTTGCTCATATTTGATAGATGAAATATATCAAAACCAAACCTGAGATCTACGTTTTGTGGAAATTCTGATATTACTGATAAAAGATCTGATTGTATGGTTGATATTCTTGATTGCTGATTAAGGGTTGATAATTTATTGGGCTTAATCCAGTTGATTCCAGTGGTGAATACAATTATTTGTTCTGATGATTTTGCAGCATATTTTATTAATGGTATTGCATCTGGATGAAGTGATATTTCCCCTCCTGAGAAAATGATTTGGCGCTCGCCTGCACCACCATTCATAAGTCTAAGCATCTCTTCAGTATGAATCTGCGTCAGTACTGCAGAAGGTGTAGAATCCATATAACAGTGTGCACAGTTGAATGGGCATTGGTTGGTTAGGTAAATCATCAAACTATCAATACCTAAAGAATCTAGCAATGGTTTTAATTGGTCTTTTTTATCCCCAAATCTTTTTTCTAAAATTTGAGATGTATTTTCTTGTGTATCATGCGTATTCATATGCTATTCCCCTTTAAAAGGATTTCTTAACTTTAATACATCAACATCTGTAATATTCATAGTTC
>CAZJKB010000110.1:0-2329 GCA_964546485.1 uncultured Candidatus Saccharibacteria bacterium
ATTATTCTAAATACTTCTCAATTTCTATTTCAGCTGCTATTGCCATACCTATTGCTGTTGCTGCCTGTCTATATATATGATCAGTACAATCACCTGCAGCAAATAGTCCGTTTATATTTGTTTGATATCTATATCTAGAATCATATGTTTTCTCTAATTCTGTCATATTTTCATATCGTACTCTTTCATAGGTATATATATATCCTTTTTCATCCATATTAACTCCAATATTTTTTAAGAAAGATGTTGAAGGAGTATGTCCAATTGCTAGAAACATTCCTTGTAATTCTAATATTCTTTCTTCATTTGTTTGATTGTTTAATATTCTTAGTCCATTTACAAAATTATCTCCTAATACTTCTTGTACTTCTGTATTCCATAGTACTTCAATCTTTTCATGATTAAGTACTCTTTCCTGCATAATCTTAGATGCTCTAAATGTATCTCTTCTATGTATTAGATATATTTTTGAAGCAAATTTTGTTAAATATAGTGCTTCTTCCATTGCACTATCTCCACCTCCTATTACTGCAATTGTTTTATCCTTAAAGAAGAATCCATCACATGTAGCACATCCAGATACACCCTTACCTTTTAATCTTGTCTCTGATTCAATATTTAGCCACTTTGCATCTGCACCAGTAGCTATTAATACTGCTTTTGATTCAATCTTTTCGTTGTTTGATAGATGTAATGTAAATGTATTATTCTCTTTTGTAATATCTAGAACATTTTGAGATATAAATTGAGTACCGAATTTTTCTGCTTGATCTCTAAAATTTTTAATTAATTCTATACCAAGTATTCCATTGGGAAATCCTGGGTAATTTTCAACTTCTGATGTTTGAGTTAGTTGTCCTCCAGGTAGTATACCCTCTATTACTATTGGTTTAAGCTGTGCTCTTGATGCATATATTGCTGCACTTAGACCTGCAGGACCTCCACCTACAATAACTAATTTATTCATTCATTACTCAATGATTAATTTATTCTCTTTAACACCTAGTATATCTGAAAGTCTATTTTTATCAAAACCAATAATATATTCCATCTCTCCATCTTCATATTCAATTTCTGTTGCAGGTACACCCATTTGACCTGTTCTTTCTACCATATATTGAGCCATCTTTTGATCTTTATCTACATATACAACCTCATTTTTGATCTTATTTTTATCTAACCACTCCTTCTCCATCTTACAATATGGACATTGTTCTGTAGAAAATACTCTAACATTCTTAATTTTCATATCTTCAACCTTAGCAATATTTTGTATTATATTCTTAAGATCATCTGTTAATTGTTTAACATATTTTTCTTCTCCATGATTATGATGACTAGTCATATCTCTTAAGATCCCTGTGTCGAGTGTACCAACATAAGTATCTTTCTCTTCTTTAATTACAAGTAGGGTAGAAGGAATGAAACCTATGAACTCTTTATGAAAACCCATTAATCCATTAAATACTTCTTCATTATATATATGAAATATAATCCCATTATCAATATTACTCTCTCCTTTTAATTCCCATTTATTTTCCTTTAATACATCTTTTACATTCTTTAAAGTTTCATCATATGATAAGGAACTTTTTCTAAAATTTGCTATTTTCATTTCTTTAATTTATTTATAAATTTAATTAATTTATTAGATATATCTACTGCTTCTTTATGTTTTATACTATATATTTGTTCTCTGCCAGATTTTTTACATTCAACAATTCCACTTTCTTTTAACTTGTTTAAATGTTGAGATACTGCAGATTGTGATAGTCCACAAGTATGTATGAGTTCTGATACATTCTTTGGTTTTTCTCCTAAGCATGATATCAATCTCATTCTTGTTATATTAGAGAATGCTTTAGTTACTATATCCATATTAATATATTAGTACTTACTAATATATTTGTCAAATATTATTTAAGTATTATTTCATAATATATCGATACAATATTATGTATGGAGAGTATTGGGTATAAATTAATATTTAAAGATGCGGTACAACAGGGAATAAATAAGATAAAGGCTAATATCGATGTTGAATTAACTATCTATGTTAGTAGCATATTTTTTAATCAGTATGATAAAGCAGTTATCATATCAGGAGATGGAGATTTTAAAATACTCTATGAGTATCTACTAAAGAGAAACAAGTTATTGAATATCATTATACCTAATAGAAAGAACTCATCTAGACTATTAAAGATGTTTGAGGACTATATGATATATTTAGAAAAAGAGAAAGGTAAAGTAGAAAAAGGTGGGAGGCGTAGCACAGTACCACATAGGTAATGGGTCGTATTCTCCCTGGTTAAACAATATATTATAT
>CAZJKB010000111.1:0-2328 GCA_964546485.1 uncultured Candidatus Saccharibacteria bacterium
AATTAAATTTAAATTGTTTTCTGATTATAATCTTTTTTCTATAATTGCAGGTATTACTACCTTCATATCTATTATTCTTTATGTAATATATTATTATCTATCAATAATACAGAATCTACCTGTTTATCGAAGTTTAGATATTAATGGAGATTTAATTGGAGGAGTTATATTTATTGCTGCTATTTATTCTTTCTTTGTAGGAAGTTTGGGAACATCTTTAATTCTCTGGCCTTCATTATACTTAAATGGATTGATCAGGAAATTGTATCTCTTTTTTATTGCATTAACCTTCATATTCTCTATATATCTCGGATCATATATAACAAATTACATGGTGTATCATAAGAATATGATTATGGGTATGAATAGTACACATCTTTATGTAGGTGCAAATAAATACGAAATAAATGGTATTGAAAATATAGAAGTTAGTTATTTAAAAAAAAATAGTGTTACATATCCAATAGTTGTTGCTAAGATAAATCTTAAAGATGGTCAAATTATCGAAATGGAAGATCATTCATATAATGATAGTAATAGATTTTCCAACCTACTATACCTATTAAATGATATAGATAAGTCAGATATTGATATTAAGATATCATCAGATATAAAGACTAGGATGAAAATTCTTAAGATAAATTAAGTATATGTATTATGAAATATAATTATGATTTTAATGAAAAGCTTGGAATTACAAGTATTGGATGTGATTGTGAATGGATGAATATTAAAGTACATAATTTAATGCAGAATACTAAACAAAAGCAACCATCAATTAATGCATATTTGGGAGCTAGATATAGTAGATCAAGTGATAGTATTACTGATATTGCTAATGAGATAGTTAAAAATAATATTGATGCAGCTAGTAGATTAGAGGCAATATTTAATGGTTATGGACATAAATCAGTTGGTGATATGGCAGATGTTTTTGTTTGCATTGAGAATGTTCCAATGATTACAGCAATGAGAGCATTTAATATTAATCCAACTATTTCAGGACAAGAGAGAAGTACTAGATTCCAGAATTTTCAAAATCCAGATTATATTAAGATACCTAAGGAGGTAAAGATTAGTAAAAAACTTAGAGATAGATATGATGCCATTATTCTCAAACAGATGAATGATTATGTTGAAATGTTACCAATAGTTACGGAGAGATTTGCTAAGTATTTTAATATAGACATGGAGGATAAACAGCAGGTTGGTGCACTTAAAGCTAGAGTATTTGATACTGTTAGATATTTTCTTCCACTGGGTCTTAAAACATCTCTTGGTTTCATTATGTCTGCAAGAAACTGGTCTGAATATATTAGTAGATTAAGAGGTAGTGGATATATTATTGAAAAAGAATTAGGGGATATTCTATATACTCTTTTAGTTGGTAATGATGAGTTAAAAGCATTAGGATATATTCCTGAAGCAGATGGATTAGTACGACATACTGAAGCTAATGATTCAAGACAAGTTAGTTTGAAAGAGATAGAAGAGTATATTAAATCCCTAGATATTAAATATGAAATTAAAAGAACAAAAGGAGTTTGTATAGAAGATATTGAGGTAAATCATAGTATGAGTCCTGATAATCTCTTAATATCTCATCTAATATTGGGTATATATCCTAATATTGATTTAAGAAAATTTGACTTTAAACAGATAGATATTAAAGAGATATCAAAGATAATATTTAAATATCATCATCATAATAATCAGATGGGGAATGTGGCTCAATTTGGTGCATATAGTATTGATGGTTATGCAGATCATGGTGTATTAAAAGATCTTAATAGGCATAGAAGCTTAGAGAGATATGTACCTATGTGGGAGAGTACATATAGTATGAGTGCTGAATTTGATAGAGATATCCATAAACTATTTAATATTTGTGATTATCTATATATTAAGGAATTCAATGATTTAAAAGAAGAATTTATGAATAGATTTAGTAGTACGTATACTGATATTAAAGAGTGGTATTTAGATGCAAAGAAAGAAATTGATGATATGTTTGCCAGTGAATTTACCAAATATTTAATACCTCATGCACACAGTACTAGATATAGATATTATGGTTCTTTTGATGATCTACAATATACTATTAATTTAAGAGTACGACCTGGAGGACATATAGCATATAGGAGTGTTGTATATAGATGGTTGGAACTATTAAAGAATGATAGTGAATTATGGGGCGAGATGTATAACAGAATTCCTAAAGTACAAGTAGATAGTATAGAACAGTTTAAGGATAGGGGGTAGGTATAATTATGAAATATGTTTGATATTATATTTGTTGAAATGATATAATATACTCATTACCATGAC
>CAZJKB010000112.1:0-2316 GCA_964546485.1 uncultured Candidatus Saccharibacteria bacterium
ACTACTCTTTAGGTATTTCTTCAAATATATTCTTAGTATGAAATTTAATAGATTTACCATTCATAAATTTAATAACAATCTTTGCAAATTCATCTCTATCTTTAGCTGTTAAATCCCATTCAACATCTTTATTATTCTCAATATATTCATCAAATGTACAATTTATAACGAATTCTAAATGATCTAATTCTGAATTACATACTTGTCCTTCTTTAGGCTCTACTAATTCAAAACCAGATATTAAATAACTAGAATATTTAAATGGTATATTAAATCTAAATATACCTACCCTCCTACCTCCAACAATATTTTCAGACACTAAACTACCTAATTGCATACACTCTACCTTTAATCTTTCATAATCTTCTTTTGATGATGTTTGATATCCAAAATGATCTAATTCTAACTTTGATAAATCAATATTAGAATTCAGAATTAATATATCTGCAAATTGTTGGAAATCATTTATTATCATATTATTTTTAATCATTTTATACATTTAATTATATCACTCTTAACCTAATTTAATAGATATGATACTATGTAATAGATGAAAGCAATTATATTCGATCTAAACAAGACACTAATCCACGAAAACTCATGGTATGAGTTAAATATGAATTTAGGCGTAACAGAAGAACAAGATGCCCATCTAATGGAATTAGGAGCGAAAGGAGAAATAACAGATCAACAAGGACAAGAAATACTTTTAAGAATATATAAAGAGAATGGACAACATAGTAAAAAGCATATAGAAAGTATTCTTTCTCAATATACATATATGCATTATGCAAAAGAAATAATTTCATATGTAAAAATTAAAGGGTACACACCAATATTAATAAGTGGTGGAATTGATATATTAGTAGAGAAAATAGCAAGAGAATTGGGTATATTATATTGGAGTGCAAATAACTCATTTATATTTGATGATAAAGGATATTTAGATGAAATAATTACAGAAGATAATGATAAATATGCTAAATATAATCAAGTACTAATATTAAGTAAACAATTAGGATTTAATGTCAAAGATGCAATATGTGTTGGAGATGGAGATAATGAAAAAGAAATATTTGAATTAACAGAACATGGTATTACATTTAAAGGTTCAAAATTAGAGAATATAGCTTGGAAAGTCATAGATACATTGGAAGATATTAAAAAGATTATATAATAATTATTATTAAATCTATGAATATACAATATATTTTAATAATTTCTTTTTTCATAATTGCTATATTCGGTACTGTTTTTCACTTTACTCATAATTGGTTTAAAAAAGGTATTATTCTACATTTAATCTCTGCAATTAATGAGAGTACATGGGAACATATGAAATTACTAATAGTACCAACAATACTTGTTACTATATTTCAATATATAACTGTATATAGTCAATATAATAATTTTTGGTTTAGTATATTAACATTATTAATCATTGAAACCTTAAGTATTCCATTAATATTTGAACCTTTAAGAATATATTTTAAAAAAGTTAGTTTATTATTTACGATAACATTATTCTATTTATCAATAATAATTGGATTAATATTTCAATATAGTGTTTTAGTTTATGAGATATCGATTATTAGTGAACTCTTAAGTATGATATTAGTAATACTCTACATATCTATTTATTGGATATTTACATACTATCCCCCTAAACTATTCATATTCAAAGATCCAGTGTATAAAAGATATGGAGATATTAGATAGTGTATAAATAGCTGAAAATTTAAAGAAAAAATGATATAATATATACATGAAAAAGAGACTAAAAACACTTATAGAACAACATAATTATCTATTTTGGGATATATCTAAAGATAGTTTATATAATCTATCAAATGAAGCAGTTTTAGAAAGAATATTACAATATGGTGACATGCCAGAATTGAAAGAAATAATTAGAATACTAGGTAATGACAATATTAAAAAATCATACAATATTATTAAGAATAAAAAGAGGGTTAATCTAAGGCCACAAACAATAAACTTTTTTGATTTATATATTGAAAAACATCTATCTTAATATATTAGATACAAAACAATTAGAATCATTAAAAATACTTAAATTATTTAGAAGAAAGTATTATTTAGCAGGAGGAACAGCAATTGCTCTTCAATTGGGTCACAGAAAATCTATTGATTTTGATATGTTTTCATATACACCTATTAATAGAAACAATATTACCAAAAATCTAAAGGATTATGATATCAGTGCAGTAACAATAAATGAGCCGGAGCAATTAACTTTAGTTGTAAATAGTATAAATTTAACATTCTTGGAATATCCATTCAAAATTGAAAAAG
>CAZJKB010000113.1:0-2314 GCA_964546485.1 uncultured Candidatus Saccharibacteria bacterium
ATAATAATTTACTAAGTATATTTTTATTATTATCTTCTTCAATACTTGTTAGTGGTTTAGGAATATTATCATTAGTCTTTTTTGTACTAGATCCTTCCTCAATGAATTTTTTTATATCTGTAGTTATCTCTTTTTGTACACTGTCTGCATTATTATCATCAACTCTAATCTCTTTTCTTATTTCACCATCAAGCATTAATATTACTCTATCTGCAAATTTCAAATATTCTGGGTTATGTGTAACCATAATTATTGTTTTACCCGATTTACTAAGTTCGGCTAATAGATCAATTACAATTTGACCACTTTTGACATCAAGATTACCTGTTGGTTCATCAGCAATAATTACTTTTGGATTTGTCATTAATGCTCTTGCAAGACCAATCTTTTGTTGTTCTCCTGCAGATAATTCAGATGGCATATATCCTCTTCTATAATCCATTCCAACTGTTTTAAGATTTTCAATAGCTTTTTCTAGTGCTTCATGTTTCTCCAAACCTATTAACTGACCACAGAATGCAATATTTTCTTCAACTGTTAATGACTTTATCCAATTCTGTTGTTGATACATAATTCCTATTTCCCTTTTCCTAATATTTGCCCTATCTTCAATATCAAGTTTCCAAAGATCTACACCTCCTAATTTAACAACTCCTGCATCTGGTCTTTCAAGACCCATCATCACATGAAGTAGTGTTGACTTTCCACAACCAGATGGACCGAAAATAATTAAGAAATCTCCCTTATCTATATTTAAATCAACATTATTTAATACCTGAGTATATCTATTTGCAGTTATGAAACTTTTATATACATCCACTACAGATATAATTGTATTTTTATTTCTATTATCTTCCATCCTTTATTTCAAGAACTTAAATATATTTCCTAAACTCTCTGCTACAACCTCAAATACTGTATTTGTTGCTTTAGGAGTTACAGCAACCATTTTATTTCCTGTACTTATATTTTCTGCTGCATCAGTACTTATTGCTCTTACATGATATACAGTTGATGGATTTAAGTTATTTATGACTACTACATGATCTACTTTAATATTTGGTTCCATATTTGATTTTTGACTATATGAATCCCCTAATCCACTATCATATTCAACTTGACTTGTTGCTGGCTCATCTGTTTTCCAACTAATAACTAATTGTGCACTTCTTGATCTATCTGGTTGTGCATCACTGCTTAATATAGCTTTATCAATTTTTACATCAAATATCTCAGGAGCTCTTGTATCTGTAGCTGTTGTAAATGTAAATAATTCACTTGATCCAGAATTACCATATTTATCTGTTCCTTCAACCTTTAGATTATATGTTGTCATTGGCAATAGTCCATTTAATAACATTGTGTGCTTACCCTTTATCATTTCAATATCAACTCTGTTTTGTGCAAGATCTTCTCGACCAACAGGGAAGAATCTAATAATACTGTTTACCTCTGTATTACTTTCCCATGTTATCTCAAGTGTAGGTTGTGCAGTACCTTTCTTCTCTTGTATTTGGACATTAGATATTCTTGGTCTAGGTGGTGTAGTGAAATCAAGTAATACAGTACCATCATATTCATTATTATCTATATCAAAGAGATTTATCTTATACAGATACTTTGTACCATCCTCTAAACCTGTTAAAGTCATAGTATATGATGTCTCAACAGGTGATGTTTCTAAATCAAGAGAGCTATTTAATGAAGCATCTTTTCCATAATATATCTTCACTTTGCTTGCACCCTTTGTTGTAAATTTAATACCTGCACTACTTAGATTTACAAATGATAATCCTACATCTTTTACACTTGGAGGTGGGTCTGTTTTAAATGATAATTCATCTGTCATTCCTGTATTTCCATCTTCATCTGTCCATTTTGCAACATAGTAGTATGTTGTTCCTGCTGTCAAATTGTTTAATGTAAGTGCATGATCTACTGTTTGATCAGAATTACTGATTTCTTCATCAAAGTATTCACCAGGATTTAATCCATATGCAATCTTACTATCACTTTCTCGCTCTGTTACCCAGTTAATTGTTGCACTTCTTGTAGATACTTTAGACACATTCGGTTGTGTGATGATGTTGGCAGGTGAGTAGTATCTACCTGTTGGGAGCATAGATACTGTATTACTTGCTGCACTACAATTATTGGCACTATCACATGCTTTAATAGCATAAAAATATTCTGTAGCATTTAGATTTACATCTGTAAATGATTCCCCACTTGTTGTTCCAACTTGTGTAAATGAATTAGGATTTGTCGTATAGTTACTATTTGCATCAGAACTTCTATATATTCTATATGATGC
>CAZJKB010000114.1:0-2304 GCA_964546485.1 uncultured Candidatus Saccharibacteria bacterium
TATTTGATAATGTATTACATAATCAATTTGAATCTAAAACAAGAGCAACAGCAATATCTTTTGCTAATATGTTATCTACATTAATAGTATCTATCCTATTATTCTTAGGAATGAAGACAATAGATATGTATGGTAGTAGGATTGTGTTTAGTATATTCGGGGTTGTACTCATATTTGTTTTTGCAATATTTAAGATTTACTTTTATAAACAAAGTAAGTCTTAATCTCTCCATTTTTCAATATGTTATTTCACTTTGTACTAAGTTGAGATTGTGTGTCCTATAGTGTATAATATCGAATTACTTTATATATTATTGAATGAATAAAAGTCTTATTAAACTAGCCCTTACAGCTGTTCTACTTGCTTCATGTTCGGATACAAGTAATACACAAAAGCCAATTGAAGTTCAAAAACTCTCAGATCCACATTCTATGAGTGTAGATGCTGATACTTCAATAGAACCATACCTATTTCATGATACTAATATCTATGGTATGTATAAGCCACTTTCTCAATATGATATAGAAGTATTAAACTATGAATTAGCAAAGGATTCTAATCATGAATTACCATCTAATATCAGATTTGGAGAGTTTATAATAACAAAAAGTGCATACGATAATTGGGAAAATGAAAATGGTCTTGATTATCTTACATGGTTACATGTCCATGCAGATTTTTTT
This sequence comes from uncultured Candidatus Saccharibacteria bacterium, assembly GCA_964546485.1. Lineage (GTDB taxonomy): Bacteria > Patescibacteriota > Dojkabacteria > SC72 > SC72 > CAZJKB01. The sequence goes on from CAZJKB010000114.1 coordinate 685, forward strand.
AATACTGTCTTGTTTAACTCAGAGCCCAAGATAGACACAGAATTAAAAATAAAAAGAGTAATAATTGTTGATGATACTTTTACTCAAAATCCATCTGGATGGTTACCTGATATTGATAACTCTGAGTTTTATAATTCTGCTGTTACTGGTTCAAGTTATATATTCGATTACTCTATTGAAGGTGATTTGATTAATTTAAGACCAAGAAATGCAGGTCCATCTGATCTTTGGAATTATTCAATCAAGTTAGATACAAGTAGAAAGTTAATACAACAGTATAAAAATAGCTCAGTGGATTTAGGAAGATATCACGAATGGTGTCATCGATTTTTGGGCGTCCAAGATGAGTATATTATAGATTTTGATGATACAGATGGAGTTAGGTTTAGGTATATTGGAGGTCCTAATCTTGAGCCATACATTAGTCATTCATTACGATATGAAATCATTGGCAATATACGTTCAGGTGTTAGGCACGATAGGGTAACTTCCTTTGCTCAAGCATATGAGTACATAAATAATGTTCCAGATAGAGTTAGTTTAAATGGAAACTTCTCACAAATAAGAATCTCTTTACCCCAGTATCAGAGAGCTGACTATTACAACAACAATAATAAAACGACGAAACCTATTGCTATGGATATGAATAATGGGTCAGGAATTGATTTTACACCATATCTTGAACCTACAAGAGTTGAAAATGATTTAATGATGCCTATGAGTATTAGAATTGATTTAATCTCTGAAAGATCTGGTAATGTTCATTTATTCCTCCCTCTAACTTTATTTAATATGCTAAAACAATTAGGTATAGATGATGTAAAATTAAATATTGAATTGATAGGTAATAATTTTACTGGCAATTCAGTATATGGAGGTATTTATAATGTTAATGAGATAGATAAAATCATTAATGATAGAAGAAAGTATGGAAGTATATTAGCAGAAATGGAAATAGCAAATACTGATTATGTTTTCATATGGTTTAATGGTTTTATTCCAGAGTAACATGTTATTACTTGTTCTCTTCATTAAACACCTTATATCCTTTTAATTTCTTCTCTTCGTTATATGCTTTACCTAATTTCCAAAAAGCATTAAAAATCTGTTTTTGCATTCTTGTTAATTTATCATTTGTTATCTCTACAGCATATACCTCACCCTCATACCAATTAAATACAACAACAGTATTATTATATATATCAATTTCCGTAACAATATCTAATATATTTGGATCTATATATTTAATATAATCATTTTTAACAGGAATTGGTTTGTATCCTTTAACTGTTTGACTTTTAAGAAAACTATCCGATCTTAAATCTCTTAGTTTTAGACCTTTTAATTCAAATTCTTTTTTCCATGATTTAAAGAACTTCTCCCCTACTATTTCGATTAAATCTCTATATGAATATGTTAATATCTCATTATTAGATTGTAGTTCATTCCATAGTACTTGTTTAATCCCACTCTTTCCCTTGTAGTATTTAATATTTGTTGGAGAAGTATTATTTATTTGTATAAATGAGTCTAATATGTTTGGAAGTGTTTTTTCAATTTCTTTAGCTTCCTCTATCTGTATTAGTACTTTCTCTTTTAATATGTCTATCCTACATGGAA
>CAZJKB010000115.1:0-2288 GCA_964546485.1 uncultured Candidatus Saccharibacteria bacterium
ACATTATTTATATATAACTTGTATGGACAAAGTAAAAACATTCTTAGATGAGATTTTTAATGAATTGAAAAGATATAATATTAATATTAATCAGTATCAAGTCGATCATATTGCATATAGGACCGAGAGTAAGCAGGAGTATGAGAAGATAAGAGATGAGATTAAAAAATATGGAGAAATTTATCCTGAGGCAATCATAAGAGATAGAAGAATAGCGGTATATAGATTATATAAACCTATTGTTTATGAGAAATGGAAGATTGAGGCTATAGAACTACTTGAGCCAGCAGATAATAACGATTTTATTTCAGGGTGGGAACATATAGAAGTTGTCGTAGATGATCTCCAGCAGGTAATGAATACATATACTAATCTCGATTGGAATACAAATGCATTATCAAGAATAAATAACCCAGAATTATCATTTAGGATAAACAAAAGATTAGGAATTAAATTTCATACAATTTCTATACTCGAAGCAAGGGAATTACAGGTTAAAACTGGTGTCTTATAGTTAATTTTAATATTAAATATCATGGCACATAAAACAGATCAAGAGTTAAGAAATGAATTAGAACAAGCATCTAAACTAGTTGAACTAAATGGTAAATATACACACTTCAAGCATCCTACAGATGTATATACTGTAACAGGATTTATAATAGATACTGAAGATATTGTATGTGTTTTATATACAGCAAAATTTGAAAGATTAAAAGGTATCACTTTCTCAAGACCATTAAATAGTTTTCTAGATAAAGTTACATTAGAAGATGGAAGTATAGTTAATAGATTTAATAAGGTTATATAGTTTATTCCTCATTTAATTATTATTTCATAATAAATATATACAATTAGTATATGCATAAATATACTAAAGAGTTTGATAAGTGGAATATTAGAAAAAAGAACCTAGAGAAAAGTACCAATCTTGAACCATTGTTTGTTGAAAGAAAAATTTGGTGGTGTCAGTACTAATCTAAAAATTTTCAATAGAAAACTATTTTAGGTATTCCAATGAGTACTAGGATTAAAGATTATAAATAATATTATTACTATCATAGTAAAGCAATGGGTCGTTCCTATATTGAGTATTATGTGAACTTTTTGAATAAGTATTATATTTAGTCTGTTAATAATCCTGAGTTCCTGAATTCCTCTAATGCTTTATGATAATTTTCAGCGAGTTCTTTTACGGCTTCATCTTCACGGGCATATAAATCTGGGTGATATCTAAATGCTAACCTCCTGTATATTTGCCTTCCACTTAAATTTTGTTCTTGTAATAACTCTATCTCAGTTCTTAAATTACGAACAATGTAAAAGGGAAATTCTTTTGTTAAACCAGATGCTACTGGTTCAGTAATATCATCCAGTCTTACGGTATTTGCTTCTGCTCTTACGATATCAATCCAACTAATTTGAAATTTATCCAATTCTACCCGTTCACCATCAACAACAACAGTATTCTCACTAATATAACGTTTTAAACTTTCAAGTTGGTGCAAAAATCGAGTTACAAATAATTCGTTTTGTTCACGCAAAGTCGGAGGCAAATCGGCATCTACCATTGCACCGTTCCTAGTATCACCAAAGTCTAAAACCATAAGTCCTAAAGAACCATTTGGAGAGCAAATAAGTATCAATGGGTCATCAAATGGTAACAAAATGTTTGCATTTGTTGCCTTACCAGCAATTTCAAGAGCATTTTTTTCAATCTCATCCATTTGTGCAGTTGCTAATACTAAATCTGATAGCGTTTTATTACTTCTATCGGGTGCACCATAAATATCAATAAATTCCAAAGCTTCAAAGTCAGTTTTTCCATAAATTACCGAGCCATCATCTGTTAAATCAGGCATTAAGACAGTATTTTCATCTTCGGGAATTACAAATGCAGGTACTGGAATTCCTGCACTTTTTAGTAAATTCCATTTAGAAACATACTTACTTGACGGATTATTATCATCATCGTTTTGAGTGCTTCCTGATTCAAAGATTATCGGTTTTTTCTCAATCAAATTTAATACTCTTTGTTGCGGTTCAGCAATATTTAAGGTAATTCTATTTTTTTCTTCATTGCCACTTTTCAACTTAACTCTTGTAACTACGTTTCCTACGGCTGGAATGCCTTGATTAGCCTCTGCAGGTACATTAATCATCTCTATTTCTGTCATATAAAATTATAGCACAGAAATGAGCTATATTCATAATTATATATACATAGGCAATAAATAAGTAGTAATATTAAATATATAAAATAAATATAAATTAATATGTTTAAAACA
>CAZJKB010000116.1:0-2284 GCA_964546485.1 uncultured Candidatus Saccharibacteria bacterium
ACAGAACCTATGGATTTTGCAAATACTATATACTCCCCCCATTCTTTAGTTACTTCGTTAACTTTACTGATTTCTAATTCTATATTGCAATCATCATCACCATTCTCCCAATGATCATAATCTACAACCTTAATATCATCAAAATCATTTTTAATATAACTAGCTATGTTATATATCCATTCCTTATTCTTTATGCTTTGCCCAGCTAATAATAATATTTTCATAATTTAATATTACCAAATATTAATAATATAGTATAATGAATTATGAAAAATATATTAATCATTCTCAAATATCTTGCAATTGCAATCCTATTATTAATCTATATACCAACTATAACTATACTCCCCATAGTGTATTCACTATCTACAAGTATTACAGATAGAACAAATATCAAGAATATAATCAGAGAATCCAATGCATATAAATCTTTTGTAGAAGACTTAAAACCAAATATATCTGATAACTCAATATTTAATAAATATCTAAATGAAATTATTAAATCAGAGGACATAGAGATACAAATAATGAAGATATCAGAAAAATTAATAGATGATATATACAATCAATTAGAAGAGGAAAAAACAAATATATCAATAAGTATAGATACAAGTGAAATAAAGCAGTTAATAATCCTAAATTATTTAAAAAACTATGCAATAGGTAAACAAACTAATTTAGACACATTAACAATACTTAGATGCAGTAATGAATTAATAGCTAAATATGATAAAACCTGTCCTCCTCAAATAAGAGAGATTAACAACCAAATAGATCAGATATTTTCAAAAATTGATAATACAAATCCTAATATATTAAATCTAGATAAGAACACTTATGTATTAATAGATAATGTTAGAAATATGCCAATATACACAATCATTATTGCTATAATATCCTATGTATTAATAGTAATAATGGCTTCAAAAAAGATTAGAGCAATAACAATACTCTCAAGTGCAGGAATAGTAATATCATTGATAAACTTTACAGTTGGATATTTAATATCAATAAATAATCAATTCTTAATAACTATATTGAGTTTATTCAATATCACTAGAGGAAACACCAATATTGATCAATTAGTCTTCAATATAATCAATACCTTTATTATTAAGATTGTAGAACAGTATAAACAAGTATCTATTTATACTGCAATTGTACTATTCTCTCTAATAGTACTTTCATTGGTAATAAGATTAGTAATAAATCTTATTAAAAAGTACTACATCAACAAGAGTAAACAATAGATTATTGAATTCCAAATTCTAGTTCTGAATCAAAATCTTCAAAATCAATATTTACTGTTTCTTGCTCAATCTCTTTTACAATATTGTCTACTTCATTATCAAGATTCTTTGATACATCTTCTATCGCCTCCTCTTTAGTCTTTTGAGTATTATCTTCCTGTGATGTATTCACTGTATTATTATCTTTTCTATCTTCCATGTATCTATATCCCAAATATGCTAAAGCTATACAAAAGAAAAAGACTAATACTCCAATACCTATCATTAACCATTTATTCATTGTTATTATCTACTGAATTTAAATTTTCATTATCTGCTTCTTTTAATTGCAATAACTCTGCCTTAATAGATTTTAACTCATTAACAATTTGCTCTTGAATATATTTTCTCATTTCAAGTATTTGATCCCTTTCTGCTTTCAAATCCTTCATATTATTCTGTACAGCAATTTTATATTCTTTCATACTATCTTCATCACAAGCCATAGCTCTTGTCTTTACCATATTAGCAATCATAGAATCATGCTTAATATTCAAATTAGCTACCATACCCTCAAGAGTATTAATCATAGATTTAAAAGAAGTTGTATCAATTCCAACTTCTTCTAATTTAACTAGCATATTCTTTAAACCTTTAATAATTCCTTGGTATCTTGATACTGCAGCAGTATAGCTATTTTGATAATAATCCTTTCTATTATCTATATTCTTTTGAACAACTGCACATCTTTCTTCAAATTTCTTTGATTTGAGTTCATCTAAAACCTTCTTCCTATCATCTGCACTCATACCTCTTAGTTCAGAGATATCAGTAAAATTAGATTTTCTCAAAATTGTTGTATCTAGTGGTTTATTACCTGTATTCTGAGAATTAGAAGTATTAGCTCCCATTACATATCCTGTATCTACCTCAGAACTATACCATGTTTGTGCTGCGACAGGAGAAACAGAGATGATTGAAATAATGAGAGTTAATATAATATATTTCATTTTCATAAATATAATATATTAATTAATTTAATAATAATAAATTAC
>CAZJKB010000117.1:0-2270 GCA_964546485.1 uncultured Candidatus Saccharibacteria bacterium
TTTAATAATTTATTAATTATTTCAGAATCCTCATTCATTTCTAAAGTTTCAGAAAAACCACCAATATCATCAATTACATTTCTTTTAGTAATAATCATTGCACCACTACCACCAGTATTTAATCTAAATAGTCTAATTGTTAGATAATTAAGTACACTCCTAATATTATGACCCCATACTGTCATTCTTGCCATAAAGGTTGTGTTTTCATCAGTATTAAAATAGAAAGAATTAGAATAATCGAGTTTATGCTTTAGAAAAAATGTAATACTTTCAAGAAGAGTATCCTTATGAGGAAGAGTAATATCTGCATCCATAAATAATATATATTCTGTATCACTATGCTTATACCCATTATTTCTAGCAAAGCTAACAATACCACCATCAACAATTTTACAACCATACTGTTTTGCAACATCTCTCGTTCTATCCTGCCCTTTTCTATCTGCAATAATTATTTCCTTTGGTTGTATACTTTGTATTTTAATACTATCAAGTAATAAAGGAAGATATTTTTCTTCATTAAATGTAGGAATTACAATGGAAAATGATGGTATATTTTGCATATATAGTTAATTGAATATTATATTTAATATATTATCATAATTATTTCTGATAACCCAATCTTTGCTTTGCTAGTTTTAATAATTCTTCAAAACTCATTAAATCGTTATTATATTTCCCGTGTACATGATTTCTAATATTTTCATAAAAATAGTATCCATTAAATAATAGATATTTAATAATATCTATATGACCTACCATAACCTTAAGTTTAAAGTTATTAATAGCATTTTCATCTTGATCTAATAACCAATTAGCTATATGCATTAATCTCATATTACCATCAAATATATTTCCTAGATTAAGCATTCCCCAATCACTCTCTTTCCCCAATATTACAGGAATTATTAATAGAGGAGGGGCTATATTACCATTTTCTATCTTCTCTTGCATATCCTTTAGAATATCTTCATTAATTAAATGACCTATCCAAGGTAATACCTCTTTTGGTAACTCATCTCTATGTTCCCTTACATACTTCACAACACTACCTACACTAATATTTTCTCCACATAATTTCCATAACCAATATGCAGGTGATACAACACCAGATGTTTCAACAAAAGATTGCAAATTAAGTATCTCAGGACCTGTTAATTCAACAACCTCCCAATCTTCAATACCATATTTCTCAAATGAAGTTTGTCTTTCCCCCTCAAGCTTCCTAGATTGTAATTGAGAATTATACTCAACTACTTTTTCAGGAGATATTTTTCCTAGTTGTAATCCATTAACACCACTCATTCTATAGGATATCATATCAAATATTAATATAGATATAAATTATATATAATGAGTCTATGAAAACAATAATATATATAGCAACTGGTAATAAGTCTAAATTAGCTAATTTTCAACAATTCTTTAAATGGATAGATCCTGAAATAGAAGTTGAATTAGTTCCTGAATATATTGAAGTAGATGAGAATGGAAATTCATTAGAAGAAAACTCTCTTTTAAAAGTATTACAATATAAAAATATGTATCAATACCCAGTGATTGCAAATGATTCTGGATTAAGCTTTGATCCCAGAGTAAGAGAGGATTTAGATCCAGTAAAGGTTAAAAGAAATGCATTAGGAGGTCATACAGAAAAGGAACTATCTCAAGAAGAAATAGGTGCTAGTATGATAGAGTTCTATAAAAACATTGCAAAAGAGTATGGAGGAGAGATCAATACAACAATGACAGATGTGTTTACAATACTATATCCTGATGGTACTACAAGACAAATAAAAACAAATAGAGAATATATATTAACTGATAGAGAAACAGATAAATATGATATATTTCATCCATTAAATAGTTTAAGAATATCTCCAAGAGTACATAAATTTATGGATGAAATGACAGAGGAAGAAAAAAGAATAGATATGAAAGTATTAGTAGATGGATTAAAGGAGTTAATTAGGATATAGATAATCAATAGTGTTTGAAATGTTGTATTAGTGACCAGAGAGACAGGAGTTTTACAAATTTTTAAAGAATTATATAGATATCTTGTCGTAATAAAATCTGGTGGAAATTCCAACCTTTTTTTATTATATATTAATGATTGGTAATAACTCCTTTTATATGTTGATATCGTCTAATTTATGGTTTTTGTAAAACACAGATCAATATAGGTGGGATATGAACATCATCCCAATACTCTGCTTCATCATACTCTTTTCCATCAAGAGTCGGAAGTGGTTTAAGACAATTTT
>CAZJKB010000118.1:0-2259 GCA_964546485.1 uncultured Candidatus Saccharibacteria bacterium
TCTAGTAATTGAATATTATCAAGTACTAATTTTTCAATTGGATATCTCTTTGGGTGTTTCATTATATATGCTCCTTTAAATACTTTTTTCTTATCTTTTATTCCTGTTAGCATATATGATGAAGTATTAATGATATCTTGCATTTTAAAGAGATTTTTTGTGTTGTATAACTTGTATGGAGGATCAATAAATATGATATCGAATGATTTTATATCTTTATTCTTTAAGACATATTCTTCTACTTTCATCTTAACTAATTCTGTTTGAGAATCAGTACCTGTCTTCTTTATATTATTCTCTATAACCTTTATTGCTCTTTTTGATATCTCTATTAATGTTGAGTGTTTTGCACCTCTTGATATTGCTTCAAGTCCGAAACTTCCTGCACCTGCATATAGATCTAATATTGTTTTATTTACTATATCTCTTGCTAATGTATCAAATATTCTAACTTTCATTCTATCTGTTAGTGGTCTTGTACTAGGAGGTATATCAATAGTTAAGTTCTTTAATTTTCCAGCAGTTATTCTAACACTAGTATTAATAGTAGGTTCTTTTTTTCGAATAAGTTCTTGGGAAAGTACCTCTTCCCTTGCTTCGTATTCTTCTGAAGATGTTATTCTCCATTTGTTCTTTTCTTTTCTTAATTTTTTAAATGAATCTTCTTTTAATGACATAATTATGTATTATACAATACTTTTTATTATTAATCGATTTTTATACCACCCATCTGAATGCCTTCAACCCTGAAGCTACCAACACCAAGATTTGCTGTTGTTACTACACAGTATGTACTATTACTTGCTCCTACATATCCATATATTCTATATGTATATGTATTATTTGGAGATACTGTGTTATCTGTATATGTTAATGAATTGGCTGCTTGTGTAGTTAATAGTGAGTATGCTCCTCCATTGACTTGTCTGTCTATCTTATATCCTTGTTCTATTATATTTGGATCACTCCATTTTAATACAATTGATGTATCAGTCTTGTCTTTATCTTCCAAATAACATGATGAAGGAGGGAATAGAGTGGTTAGTGAGAAATTGGCGGTATCTGACCACTCACCTACAGCACCGTTTACATCCCAGAATCTGATTCTCCAATAGTATATTTGACCATTAAAGGATAGTGTTGTTCCTGCATATGTTCTATCACTTGATCTTGTACCAGATGCAAATGATGTAATAGGTAATTTGGCTGTATCCCACATTACTATTCCAGTGAAATCTGGTTGAGTATTTACTTCAATTTCGTAATAGTTTGCATTATCAGAATTTGGATCGTTATGTATTGCACTAAATGTTGGTGTTAGTGTTGTTAATTCTGTTGGGTTAGTTAATCCATTGGTTAATAGGTCTGTTGGTTTATTTGGTGCATTTGTTGTTGTAAATGAATACACTTTACTTGGAATTGACCATTGGTTTACACCATTTGGATCTATTGCATATGCTCTCCAATAATATGTTGTATTTGTTAGTAGCTCTGTTGGTATGGTATATGTTGCTTGAGTACCGGATGTATATCTAGTGAATGAGTTTGCATTTTGACCGCTCCATCCTGTTTGGGAGCTCTGTTGATTATGTGTTGTACATCCAATTGTCATACCTATATCAGTACAAACATCTATTTTATATTGTAGGGTATCACTATCTACATCAGTACTTGTGAATTTGAGTTGTGGTCTTATTGATTGATTTGTTGCTCCATTTACAGGTAGATCAAGCCTTACTCCATAATCCTGATTTTCCATTGAGAATCCTATACTCCATGCATCTATTATTTTAGGAGCAATAGGGTAATCTAATGTAGCGATTGCATCCCAATCTATATTTGTTACTCCACTTGGTATTGCTGGATATAGATCTGATAGCATTATAGGAACTAAATCTCCATATGTATGTCTCCAACCTCCAATATCATCAGTGATATTTACATCATTTCTTTGTATTCTGTTTATAACTCTTCCTACATCAGTTGATTCATCTACAATACCTCCTGATGTAGTGAGGTAGTTGTTTGCTATATTAATCTTTGGTTTTCCTGCTAATTGCTCTGCCCAGCTGTTATATGGTGTTATACTTGCTCCATTACCAATCCTATTATCAAAGAAGAAATCGTTAAATGCACTTATTTTCAATGCAAATATTCCTGATGATGCAATACCCTGCCTATCTCCTTTTTGTTGAATATTTATTGTATGAGATGAAGTTGAATATTGATTTGCCATACCCATACCATATATAGGTGAGT
>CAZJKB010000119.1:0-2256 GCA_964546485.1 uncultured Candidatus Saccharibacteria bacterium
TTCTCTGGATAATAATATTTATTAAGAACTTCACTATTGAAACCATATTTTTTCATCAATACATGATCTATTTCTATTACTTTACCATTTTTATAACAAATATCATTCAATGTTACTAATTTGGGGATACTAAAGCATAGAAGTGAATACATTAAAGAACCAGAGCCCGCATATGGATCCAATATTGATGCTCCATTGCATAATTCTTTAATTATGGTTATACAAGGATCAATTCTATAATATGAAGGAGACCATAACAGTTGGGATAGTTTATCTATAACCACATTATTATCCTCTCCAATTAAATATCTTGGCATTAATTTTGTCTGCCAAGCTAGTAATAAACGAATACAGTTATAGGTAAATTTCTGTTTAGATTTAGATTTTTTTAATTCTATTATCAAGTTTAATACCAAATCATTATCAGCATCACTATGAGACTTATTTGTATAAAACTCATTGGCAAACATCTCCAAAAATGAATCTTGCATATAACATATATTAAATCTATCTTGCATATTTATCAATATGAGGGTAAAATGCACAGCATAATGAACGACCTATATAATAAGAATTATGCCCAAATGTATATTGAAAGGACACTAACCTCTCCTTATACAATATATAAAAACAAGAAAATAGCAAACATTTTAAAGCAAATTGGTAGTGAAGATATTTGGGATTTAGGTGGCAATGTATCTGGTATTATGAAAATAGAGGGATCATTACGTTACCAAATCGAGAAATTTAATATATCATATAATACTATAGATATTGTTCCTGAATATTTCGATCCAAATTTTGCATTATCATTAAGACAAACAAAAGAAAAGATATATACAGAGCGACCCAATTTCATAGTTTGCGATATTAGTAAATTACCTTTTAGTGAAAATTCAATTAATGAAGTAGTTTGTGCAGATGTAATAGAGCATATTTCTAATCCCAAACAAGTATTACAAGAGATTTATAGAGTTATGAAAAAGAATAAGACATTAATTATAGTAGTTCCTTCTTTTTATAAACTAGACTCTTTCTCACTTAACACAATAATAAACAAAAGATTTTCATCACATATTAATAAATATAATAGTTCATCCTGGAAATCACTTTTTAATGAAATAGGTTTTAAAATAAATGAAGAACTTTCACAACCGTTAGGTATAACTTCAGGTTTAGTATATCTTACATGGTTAAATTCAAATTATGTACCGATAAAAATAGATGATACTTCTGATGAAATTTATTCTGAATATGCATTAGAGTTTAAAAATGTTAAAAAGTTAATAGCTAAATATGATGAACAGATAGATGATTTTTTAATTAAAAATAAGACAGAGTTAATTAAATGCCTAGACAACATATATAATAAGAATATTCAAAAAGTTTTCAACCAAATGTTGGATTGGCTTACGATAGCAACGAGACAAGAACAAGAAATTTTTGTTCAGTTTTTTAATCAATTTGATTTGAATGCAATCACTCATAGTGATCTCACAAAAGTTAGTCAATCTATAAAGACATTTCAAGATCCTTATATGCTTGGCAATTCAATTCTATTCGTGCTAAGAAAATGATATAATTACATATATTTAAATTAATTATCCTTTCTTGAATATGAAAAAGACAATATCAAAAGAGGGGATATTAATTTAACATATACAAATCCCCAAAGTAGTATTCTTGAGAGGTATATATAATGCCTATGAATGATATAAATCAATATTTAGAACAAATCCAATATAATATTGGTAATGTTAGTTATATAAAACTAATAAAGACAGGAAAAGAAGCACAAGTACATCTAATTAAAGTACAAAATAGATTATGTGCATTAAAGATATATAAGAGTAATACTAAATTTTCATCTAGAAATGAATATTTTAATATAGAAGAGATTGGGGATAAAAGATTAATAAGGGGAGCAAAAAAGAAAACAAATAAAGGACTTAAAGCAATTTCAAGTCTATGGAAGAATAGAGAATATAATATATTAGAACAACTATATGAATATCAAGCACTTGTACCTCAACCAATACTTAATATGAATAGTGCAATATTAATGGAATATTTAGGTGATATAAATAATCCTGCACCAAGATTAATAGATATAACAATACCCAAACAGAAGCAAAAGGAGACATACAATATAATTATTGATCATATAAATCTATTTAAACAATTAGGATTTGCACATGGAGACCTATCTGCATACAACATACTATGGTATAACGAATTACCATATATAATAGATTT
>CAZJKB010000120.1:0-2256 GCA_964546485.1 uncultured Candidatus Saccharibacteria bacterium
TATTATGATGAAAAATTTGGTATACAAGTATCATTTGAATATCTAAAAGAACAAATTGATATTGTTAAACCTAAAATAATAATGCCACTTGGTAATACTGCATGGAGTATGATTAGAGATATATTCAAATTGTATAAATATGATTTAAAAATTACAAATGTAATTAAGGAATTGGATAATAAAATTATTAATACACAAAATACAACAATTATTCCTAATTACCACCCTGCTGCTCATATAGATCCAAACATACAATACAATATTTGGAACAGGATTTGGGACACATACCGATTATAACCCTCACCACAACAACCTACCGATTATAATCGGTACACCCTAATCACAAACATCTAATACAATCTGTATCAAAAACATTAATATTCTGATATAATCCTAAACTATGTCAGAAATAATGAATAAAGAAAATATTAGAAATATTGCAATCATTGCACACGTAGATCATGGTAAAACAACTCTTGTTGATGCAATAATGAAACAATGCCATCTCTTTAGAGATAATCAAGAAGAAATGGGTCAAACTCAGATATTAGATTCTAATGATTTAGAAAGAGAAAAGGGAATTACTATACTTGCTAAGAATATTTCTGTTAGATATAAAGGGTTTAAAATCAATGTTATTGATACACCAGGACATGCTGATTTTGGAGGAGAAGTAGAAAGAACATTAAACATGGCTGAAGGATGTGTACTGGTTGTAGATGCACAAGAAGGAGTTATGCCACAAACAAAAGTAGTTCTTAAGAGAGCTCTTGCACTTGGATTAAAGGTATTAGTATTAATAAATAAAATTGATAAGAAACTTGCAAATATATCCGAAGCTGAAAATGAAGTTCAAAATCTAATGTTAGATCTTGCAACTGAAGATGCTCAATTAGATTTTCCAACACTATATGCAATAGGTAGAGAAGGTAAAGTATTTAATAATATTCCAGAAGGTGATTTAACAATTCCTAATATAACTCAAGGTGATGTATCCCCTCTTTTAGATGCAATAATTGAAAATGTACCTGCACCTAAAGGAGATGATAATGAACCTTTTAGAATGCAAATTAATGCAATGGAATATGATAGTCATAATGGTAGATATTTAATTGGAAAGATAAATAGAGGAAAAATTTCAAAAGACCAACCTATTATATTAATTACTGATGATACAGAGAAGGCACAAAAACTTCAGGGAAGAGTAAAGAAATTACTGGTTAGGGAAGGTATGTATTGGGAAGAGACATCAAAAGCAAATACAGGAGAAGTAGTAGCAATAGCAGGAATTGACTCAACAGCAATTGGAGGAACATTATGTGATATCAACAGAGTAGAAGCAATGCCTGCTCTTAAAATATCTCCTCCTTCAGTATCTATTAAATTTGAAGCTAATACATCTCCTTTAGTTGGTAAAGAAGGAGAATTTGTAACAGCATCTCAATTACAGAAAAGATTAGATCAAGAGAAAGAGAATAATGCAACACTAGAAATTAGACCAGGAGATGGTAGTGCATATATTGTAGCAGGTAGAGGAGAATTACAATTATCCATACTTATTGAAACATTAAGAAGAGAAGGTTATGAATTTCAAGTTAGAAAACCCGAAGTTATTCTTAAAGAGATAAATGGAAAGATACATGAACCACTAGAGACAGTATTTATTGAAGTACCTAATGAATATCTTAGTGCAGTAACTCAAGAGATGAGTAATAGAAAAGCAACTATGATAGATATGAGAAGTATTGGAGGACAAACAAAGTTTGAATATGATCTATTAACAAGAAGTCTATTTGGATTAAGAAATGCTTTAATAACTGCAACAAAAGGTAATTTAGTATTTAGTAGTGCATTTAAGGAATATGTTCCTAAACAAGCAGATGTAAATATATTCAGACAAGGTGTAATTCTTTCAACAGATAATGGAGAAGCTAAAGCATATGCATTAAATATGATTCAAGAAAGAGGTACCCTATTCGTTCAACCTTCTGAACCAATATATGAAGGTATGATTATTGGAATTAATAAATATGAAGATGATATGGAAGCAAATCCAATGAAAGAAAGACATAAAACAAGTGTAAGAATGAGCCATGCAGAAGTAACACAGATTGCATTAAAACAATATATGCCTCTCACTCTAGAATTTGCATTATCATTTCTTAAAGAAGATGAGGTACTAGAAGTAACACCTAAGAGTCTAAGATTAAGAAAACAATATCTTTCTAAGACTGAAAGAGATTGGGCTAAGAGAAA
>CAZJKB010000121.1:0-2203 GCA_964546485.1 uncultured Candidatus Saccharibacteria bacterium
TTCTAGTATAGTCATAATAATATAATATGATAATTACAAGAGGGTAGCAAGTTATATTATTAGTTATTGACAAACAGGTGTATAAAAATCATTTTAATGCACCAATGAGTTTAAACAACACTGGAAAATATCCCATTACATCTTTATCACTAATACTCTCAAATATCTTATGAAAATCGGTACCTTTTAACTCATGTGCTTTCTTTTCAAAATGTTTTGAAAATTCAAATTTACAGTAGTTTCTAAAATCAGTTAAATTTTGAAATTCATCTTTATGTCTGAGTTTCTTTCCCACTATTTTTAGCAATAGATATTCAGAGTTAAAGTCCATAAATTGAACGATATCATTATTTTCTTTAATATGTATTTCAATTTCTGACGAATCAATAATGTCACTATCTAATAAGAAGAATTTACCTTGTCCTTTATATTTTTTCCTTATACTTTTGTACTTGTTTTTAAATGTTTTTAGATTCGTTATCCCATTTAATATCCCTTTTGAGATATCAAGTTCAACTATTTCGACTTTTTCGCTAAATTGAATTGATGAATTAGCAAAAATATCCCTAAATCTAACTCTTGTTAAATATGCAAAAATATTAAATTCTGTTAATCCCTCAGTAAGAAGTAGATAATATTCTTTTAGGATTATTTTTTGTTGCATTTTTTAAAGTAAATTATGAATTATTCTATTGAAATCAATTGTATCAGGAATCCCTCCAAGTGCCCCTAATCTATATTTTCTTTTTATATTGTCTCTTTCTTTTACATCAAAATCTGAAACTTTTGATACACAAATACTTCCATCCCTTTTCTCTAATATATGTGCTTGATCATTTTGTAAAAGATCGAATGTTTCGTGATTATGCGATGAAAAAAATAACTGTGCATTGTGTACATTAATACTCCTATCTCTAAATAGATTTAGAATTGCAATTTCCATATCTGGATGATAATACTTACTCGTTTCATCATATACAACAACTCCCCCAGTTCTTATTATTCTTAGTATATCGTTAATATATGATATTAGTTCACGAGTTCCAGCAGAAAGTTCCATAATAGGAAGAGGCTTGAAGAAATTTTCATACTCAGCTATATAATCAACAATATTTTGATCAATGAGGTTAATACTAATGTTTTTGAGTGAAGGTTCAAAGTATCTCACAACAGAATTAACAACATCGAGTTTTCCACTAGCTGATCTAGTATTTCTATCATTTATATAGCTTCTCGCGAAATTAAGGAGTCCACTTATGTTATTTTGACCTAATTGAACAGATCTTTTATCCGTAATAAAGCAAAACATATCTTTAATACCTACAAGATCAGATATACCAATCTTCTTTTTAAGATCTGCGAATACTGAAATATCGGAAGTCGTATCGAGTAGTACAGAGAGAAATGATGAGGTTTTGGGTGCTATAATATTTTCAGCGATATCACTTATTTTTGATTGAATAACAGAATCAAAAGAGATTTTATTACTTATCCTTGCAAAAATCATCTTATCATTCTTATGTAAAACTTCTTCAGATATTTCTTTACCCTCATTAATTATACGAACTGAATAACTATACTGATTTTCATTAATAATAAAATCAATACCTAAATCAACTGGTTGTAGATGCATAGACGAATCGTAATTAGGAAGAACTAATATAATATCTTGCTTAATTCCATTAGGACCTTGTATAAATTCTTGCTGTTTAACGAGCATAATTCTTATAATCGAATCTATTGCATTTAATACAGTAGATTTACCCGAAGCATTTGCCCCATAAAAACCCGAAATAAGTGAGATTCTCTGTTTTTTTCTATTCATATATCCTATTTTCTCTTTTTCGCCACCCTCAGTGAAATCAACTTCAATAGAATCTTTAATACCATAAAAATTACTTGCTTTAATTTTTGTAATAACCATAAAAATACTAAATTTTGTAAAATTATATTCTATAATAGCATATATAACCCCAATTTACCAGATAAATATACCAAACCGTGTCAAAATACCAACTCAACTAAAACAATTAATTAATAGTATCTCAAATTAATTTCTATCATTTCGTAATATAATTACCTTAATTTGACATCTCCAGAGATAAGAAGAAAAGACCCTTGGAGGAGATAATAATTATTGATATACTATATTATGAATAAATATAAACTAAATCTACAACCATATAAAGGAACTCAGGACTAT
>CAZJKB010000122.1:0-2201 GCA_964546485.1 uncultured Candidatus Saccharibacteria bacterium
GATTTTTAGCATCTTCAGAAGGAGATTTAGTTAGAATTAAAGTTCCAGAAATGACTGAAGAGAGAAGAATGGGATTTGTAAAAATTATGAGAGAGAAAATAGAGCATGCAAGAATATCAGTAAGAAATGTAAGACAGGATGCAATGAAAGAAATTGAGACATTAGTCAAGAGTGGAATGTCTGAGGACGAAGGTAAAAGATTTAAAGAAGATGTTGAAAAAAGAGTAAAAGCAATGAATGAAAGTATTGCTCAAGTTGGAGAAGTGAAAGAAAAGGATCTTTTGACTGTTTAATAAGTACTCCTAATTTAAAATTTGTAGGTTTATATTATGCTAGATTTTTTATTAAATATCTTAATAGTTATTGTCATTCTTGGAGTTTTAGTATTTGTTCATGAATTAGGTCATTTATTAGCTGCAAAATTAATTAAAGCAAAGGTTTTTGAATTTGCTATTGGATTTGGTCCTAAATTATTCTCTTTTTATATTGGTGAGACAGAATATTCTGTTCGATTATTACCATTAGGTGGGTATGTGAATATATTGGGTGAGTCTCATGAAGAGGAATTAGAAAATTTAGAACCTGAAAGAAGTTTAAGAAATAAGAGCGGGTTGCAGAAGATTTTCGTTATGATAGCTGGTGTTACGATGAATTTTATATTAGCAATTATTATATATTTCTTTTTAATATTATCATCTGATTTTAAAGTTCCCATTAGTTATGAACTAAAAGATTTTCATCCACTTGGCGGAAGTATAATAAAAGAGATAAGAGGGGATCTAGAATATGATAAATTACAAGAAGACTATCCTGCAAAGAAGGCAGGTATTCCAGAAAAAGGAATAATTAGATCATTTAATGGTAATGTATTGGATAGTTTGGAATTAAGAAAGAGTATTGCAGAAAATAAAGGAAAAGAGATTGTCTTAAATGTATGTTCTGATACAGGTGATAATTGTAAAGATTATAATATTACTGTTAATGAAGATGGAAAGATAGGAATGATGATTATAGATAATGTCATTCTATATATTGATTATTCAGAGAATAAACTATTAAGCGGTTTTAATCATTCAATTAACTATATTAGGATAGTTGGTATTAAGCTTTCAGAGATGTTTGGTAATGCAAAACAAACTGGAGATTATTCTGAAGTTGTAGGTGGAGTTTCAGGTCCTATTGGCTTATACTTAATTGTTGATCAGCTTAAGGAATATGGTGCTTTAGTTCTTGTTGAGATTACAGCTTCACTTTCATTAACATTGGTCATTATGAATATATTGCCAATACCAGCACTTGATGGTGGTAGAATTCTTCTTGTTGTTATTGAAATGATTATTAGAAAACCGTTGAATAAGAAGATTGAAGCTTTAATTATTAATATAAGCTTTATACTTTTGATGATATTAATGTTTTCAGTAATTATAAAAGATATTGTGTTCTTCAATGATATCAAGGAACTAATCAATGGTATTAAATAAATATAGGGTATTTTAATATTTATATATTTTGTGTATATTAAATGTATATAAATATTTATACTTATATTAATGAAAGATAAAGGTGCATTAGTACTATTCTTAGTATTACTACTCTCAGTTGGTGCTGGTTTTGGTGGATATTATTTAGGTAAATACCTAGATGTTAAAGCATTGGAGAGTAAAAGTAATATTGATAATACAAATACTATCAAGTGGAATGAGTATTCGGGCAAAGCATTTAATGCATATTTTACATATCCTTCTAATTGGAGCGTTTCTGAGGTTAAAGAGAAGGATAGTAAAAATAGAGATGTTAATAAAATAATTGTAAAAGGACCTAAGGGTTCACAATTAATCATATCTTCTACTACAGGTGTTACAAATGATCAAAAATATGAACTATATTGTGATAAAACAAAACCTGAAGGAGATGATAATACTATTCAAGAATGTATATTTATACAAGAAGGAGAGTACTCTCTTGCTAGATTTATACCTATTGATGGAATAAAAGATGGTGTAACGACATGGTATTCATCTTCAACAGTTAAAGATAGTAAATATGTTTGGGATAATGTAAAGAATGTTGTATATAGTGTAAAAGATAGTACAGAGGTAACGACATTAGATGGTATTATGATAAGTTTAGGTTATGTAAAGGGAGAATAATATGGCACAAGTAAGACTTACAACAAAAGGAATATTATTAGTATCAGTATT
>CAZJKB010000123.1:0-2153 GCA_964546485.1 uncultured Candidatus Saccharibacteria bacterium
TTATTAAGGGATATAGTATATGAAGAAGTATTATATAGGGTTGATGAGTGATACTATGACTTAGGGATATTATTCTTTAGTATCATATGTGAAATATCCATATTCATCAAAATTACTAATTTCTCCCTGAATTGGTTCGTTTTGAACATCAATTCCTGGTACGTATATTGTTAATGTTGCATTGTTTGTTGCTACTCCATTTACAAAGCTTTGATCAACTTCACTTGAAAATCCATATCCATTTGGATTAACAACTTTACTAACACTAACTATTTCATATCCAAGTGCTTCTTCATATAGTCTTTCTATATTCCTTGTATATACTGTTGCATGACAAGATTGTTCATTTGCTTTTGGATCTCCAGTAATGGCATATTGACTTTGTCTATCTGAACTATCTTTTATATTAAAATACTCTAAGTTTATGGCTCCTTGTGTTTCTGTTTGCACTCTCCTTATCATTTCAAGAATATTGTTTCTTTGTTGTTCAAAAGACTCTTTTTCTATCCCATTATTTGAAGAAGCTGGTTGAGGTTTTTCTTGTCTAGGAATAATTAACTCTTTACTATCTTCATTTGCTCCTTGGGCGACGATTGTTGCTAAAGCATTCATTTCTTCTTGTGATAGCTCTGGACCTGCCGTAGGAGTAGTTACTTCAAAGATGTTCATATCTGTAGGAAGGATAGAAGGTGTAGATGATGGAATAGGTTGTCCTTCTGGTGAAGTTCTTGGAGTACAAGCAGCTATAAACAATGCAATGCTTGTGAATAATAATAAAGATCTGTTTCTTAGGTTCATAATCAGCTTTTCTTTTAACTAAAAATAGTCGTATATTATACTATGAGATAGTTTTGAGGTCAAATTGGTAAGTGGTACATACAAAATGGAAAAGAATATTACAAAGACTTATTCATATCTCATTGCATCCAATATGGATATGTTTTGAGCTCTTTTTGCTGGATAGATACCTGTTAAATATCCAAATAATGATACAAAGCAAATTACAATGAGTATAAAGTATAGAGGAGTATAACTAATATTTAAGTATTCATTCCCTTGTGATATTGATATTATAGAGATAATTAATGATAATATTTGTCCAGTTATCACTCCCAATAGAATACCAATAATACCTCCAATAATACTTATAAGCATAGCTTCTGAAATAAAAAGCAACTTGATTTCAAAAGACCTCATTCCTATCGCTTTCAAATAACCTATCTCTCTAGTTCTTTCTAATAATGATACTGTAAGTGTATTAAACATTCCTAACATAGCTACTCCTAATGCAACCAGACCAATAATCATAAGGAATAACCTTATATAGTTAAATACTTGATTAACTTGAGCAATTGTATCTAATACTGATATCGTTTCAAATCCTAATATTTCCATATTAGATCTGAAATTCTCTATTTCTGCTTTATTTTCTGTCATCATTATTGTATTGATTTGAGTATATTCACTAATACCAATATCTTTAATTTCTTTTATCGGTACATATAGACTTGGTGTGTCTCCTTCTGATACAACCCCTATTACTTTATAGCTTTTTGAAGGAGACTGCATTGTCCCTTGATATACTGTAGATACAGTATTTGTATCATTCATATATAAGTATGAGATAGAGATGTCTTGATTAGCTAAATTGTCTGCCTCTATTTGTAAGGATTGAGCTAGTACATCATTAATTATAATCTCATCTGTTTGACTATCGTTTTCGAATAGTTTACCTATTTTAAGTGCCTCTTTATTTCTATCAAAATAGTTATTTGTGATACCATTTGGAACAACCTCCATGGTTGATCCATTATATTCTATATTAGATGCAATGCTCATTATAGGTAAAATTAAATCAATCTCTTTATATGTTTTTAATTTTTCTACTACACTATCATCTAAAGCAACATTCTGACCAAATGAAGGTAATATATTTAATGTGTTTCTTTCGGTTACAGTTGCTATATTCGAAGTTACAATATTTTGTAAACCATAACCTATCGAGATTAATAATACTAGGAAACCAATAGCTAAACTGATCGCAGTTATCGTAAAGAAGATTCTAGATTTTTTTGCAATCATATTTTTTGCAGCAATATTTATTATTTCATATACATTCATTTGATTCGCAATCCTAAATCTTTCAGTTTTAA
>CAZJKB010000124.1:0-2151 GCA_964546485.1 uncultured Candidatus Saccharibacteria bacterium
ATATATTATTAATTAATTTATATACTAATATGCTATTACTAATTATATTTTATGTAAAGGTATATGATATAATATATACATGAATAATATATTTAATTATAAAAAGTTATTATCTCTTCCTACAACCTCAACCATTAGGGTCTAATTGTTGGGGTAATTAAATATATCAATATATACTCCCAACAATTGGGAGTTTTTTTTCTTCAAATTAAAACTCTATACCCCAGTCAGAAGATTTCAATTTACTTTATTTATGAATTTAATATTATGAAAAATATATATTATGTAATTAGTTCAGATGGACAGGTTTATAATCCTCATGATTATTTAGAGGAGGATTTTTGTTCTGAAGAAATGAGTGTATGTATAAAGAGGGAGGTATTGGGAGAACAGATAGAATGTAATAATTCTTCTGATTATATTAAAAGTGCTAATAAATTAGGTTTTAGTTGGGAAAAGAATTCAGCCATAGGATTTATTAACTATAATTATAATGCAAATTTAATAATGAAATTGGTCCAGGAATATGCAAGATCTCTAGTTGAAGGAATAGGTTTGCCAATATATGAGGTAAAAGGTTCTAATTTTTTCAATATGAATTACCCTGTTGTTCAGGAATATGTTCATCTTTTTGGAGATAGATTATTTAAATTTAATTCGGACAAGGATGAATTAGTGATGGGATACGATGCTAGCTATCCTCAATTTAATCTTGCTTGTGATAAAATTGTGCGAGAAGAAAATTTACCATATGCACATTTTTCAATTTCAGATTGTTATAGATATGAACAGAGTGGAGAATGTATGCTCCTATATCGAAATAGAAGATTTCATATGCCAGATATTCATCCGTATTTCAAAGATATTGATGATGCATGGGATTGGTACCCAAAGCTTGAAGAAAAGCTAATTGAAGGGTTTAGACTTGCTAAAAAGAAGTATATTAACATAGCAAAAATTGGTTCTCTTAAAAATTGGGAAGAGTATAAAGAGAGGGTTGTTGATATTGCAAAAAGAAACAATGTGGAAGTATTAGTAGATATCAAAAATGATAATGAGGATAGATATTGGATTGTTGATATAGATTACAGTTTCATTGATTCTTTAAAGCAGGTTAGAGAAATTGGTTGTATACAGATAGATATTGGTAATGCTAAGAGATTAGGTATTGAATTTGTTGATAGATATGGTAGTAGAAGATTTCCAGTGATAATTCATTCAGCAATACCAGGTGGAATTGAGAGATATATTTATATGCTTATAGATAATATGTCCGAATTTCCTCTTGAGTTTAAGCCTATACAGTTACGATTAGCTCCTGTTGGAGAGAAATATATAAAGCAGTCTCTTGAGGTTTACAACAAGTATAAGCATATAATTAGAATTGATATTGATGATAGATCTGTTGGAGTCAGTAAGAAGATAAAGGATGCCCATCATGATTATATTAGTAATATTTTATTAATAGGCCAAAAGGAAGTAGATGATCAATCTATTATAGATAGTTATATAAAAAATATTATTGATAATCTCAATCCTTCAGTACCATTTATTAAAAATAATTGGGAAATATTAATGAGTAGGAAAATTTAGAATTACTTAGGATTATGGTATTATGATTGTTATGAAAATAACTAAAATAGAAATAAAAAAATTAATATTTTCATCACTTGGAATATTATTTCTAGCATTAAGTATTAATATATTATCTTGGCAATACACTCTTATTAGTGGAGGTATGCCTGGATATGCATTAGCTTTAAACTATATATATGGGATTAATATAGGAATATTTCTATTAGTTCTTAATACCATAATTCTATTTTTAAATATTATTATATTAGGAAAGAATGAAGGCTTAAAAGCAATATACGGATATTTACTTTTTTCAATTTTAATAGAAGTAACTAGAAATATATTGAATCTTAATCAGATATCAATTAGTAGTGAAATACAACAATTGTTATTAATAATAGTTCAAGGAATGATAGCACCTATTGGTATATCTATTGTATTAATAAATGGTTATAGTTTCGGTAGTTGGAGTAGTATATATCCTTTAGTTAATAAATATATTAGAAAGTTATCTGCACCATTTTTCTTTTTCATAATGGATATAGCATTATCTATTATTGTAGGATTAACATTAGG
>CAZJKB010000125.1:0-2135 GCA_964546485.1 uncultured Candidatus Saccharibacteria bacterium
TATATTTTATAATCTGATTTAGATATCATACTTAGTGATGATGCTCTTGCTCATACTTCATAGCCTCTTCTTTTGTTTTATGCTCTGTACCATCTGGGTGATTAGCAGGAGAGTATATTGTGTATAGTTTTAGATCTCCTGTCTTTGAAGTATTAATTATATTGTGTTTACTTCCGGCATCAATAACTACTGCAAATCCATCTGATACATTATATTCAACTCCTTCAACTACAACTTTACCCTCTCCACTTGCAAATCTAAAGAATTGATCTACATGTTCATGTACTTCCTCACCAATATCTTCTCCTGGTTTTAAACACATTAATACTAATTGTGAGTTCTTACCTGTATGTACTACCTTTCTAAAACTTGTATTTGCAAGAGTTGCTTGCTCTATATTATCTATATATTGCATATTTAATTATTTTAATATATTAATACAACTATGGTATTAAATATATGATATTATGTAAAGTATGAAAGAATTAGATTATGCCTATGAGGTTCATAGATTGCTCAAGAAGAATAGTACTACAATTTCTTGCATTATACCTGCGTATAATGAAGGAGAGAGAATTGGAAATGTATTAGATATTGCTCTTGCATTTCCTTGTTTTAATGAAATTATCACTATTAATGATGGTTCTAAGGATAATACATTAGATGTATTAAAAAAATATAATAAGAAGTATCCTAATTTAAAAGTTATTGATATCCAACCTAATGCAGGAAAGGCAAATGCTGTAGTTGAGGGAGTTAATAGTTCTAAATGTGAACTTCTCTGTCTATTAGATGCAGATCTTACAGGGTTATCATTTGATTACATATATAAGATGATATATTTTGTATTAAATGATGAATATGATATGACAATACTAGATAGAGCTGGTGATAGGGCTGCAATAATTGGTTGGTCTCAATCATGGGTAGCAAGGTTTAATGGTGGTGAGAGAGCATTATGGAGAAAAGATTTCTTGAAAATAGATATTGATAGAAAGAGTAGATATGCAATTGAACAAGTAATTAATATGTATTATGTTAAAAAAGATAAGAGAGTGAGGACAATATATTGTCCTAATCTATATGGAGCATATCAATATCATAAAAAAGGATTAGTAGATGGATTAAAAACATATAGGAATATGTTTATAGAAGTATATAAAGCATCATCTGTTAAAGGATTCTATATTCAGGTAGAGAATATTGTAGAAGATAGGTTAGAACCTTTATATGATATATTAGAGAAATCTAAGAATAAGGTACAGAGAAATACTACAGTTGGTTTAATATTAGCTGCAGGATTAATTACATCTATTGCTACTTTTGCTTGGTTAAATGTAAAGAATAATGCAAGGAAGGTTATTAGTCCTGAGTAGTTCCTCCAGTCTCACCATACATTTTTTCTAAATCACTTACTATTTTAGAGTTTTTCTTAACCCTGAGTTTATACAATATTGTGATAAGAAATGCAGCAATAAATACACCTAGTAAAGGAAGTAGTTTTTTATTTGAGAACCTCCTAGTACTTGTAATTATATAATTATTTATAACTCCAAATGTATATTTATTCTTAATAAATCTATTTAAAAACAGTATGTCTTCATTATTTTTAATATCTTCATCGAATCCCCCTATTTCTTCAATTATATTTCTTTTTGCAATGATAAATGATCCTGCATCACTTATTACATGGTTTATTCTTTGTCCTAGTTTCTTAATGCTATTGTATATGCTAAATAAAAAGTTCATATATATCCCATCCTTATCTGATTTGAATAAACATGTTGCTACATCATACTTTTTTAGTATAAATTCATTAATTACTTCTTTGAAAAAGTTTGTGTTTTCTATCCTTACATCTGCATCTAGGAATATAATTAAATCACTTTGTGATACTGCAATTCCCCTATTTCTACCTTTTCCTATATATCCATCATCAACTCCTTCTACTATCTTGCATCCAAACTCTTTTGCAATTTTAGCAGTATTATCCTTTGATTTATCTGCAACAATAATACTTGATGGTTGGTATGTTTGCTTGGAAATATCATTAAGAAGTAATTTGATATTAACTTCTTCATTTTTTGTTGGTATAACAACATCAAATGTTAAAGATTTACTCATATATTTTTAAT
>CAZJKB010000126.1:0-2128 GCA_964546485.1 uncultured Candidatus Saccharibacteria bacterium
CAATCGAACACCTGACAGGACTTGAACCGTGATAACACTTATACGAAGGGCTTTTACATAAATTTGCTAGAATTCGGGTAATTTTGATAAATGGCATGTATCACGCTGATAATGCCTATGTATCAATACTTTTAGCGGATCTCGTCTTAACTGGTCGGGGAGACAGGACTTGAACCTGCGACCTCTGCTTCCCAAAAGCAGCATTCTAGCCATCTGAACTACTCCCCGAATTCAATATTAGTATAATACAACATTTTTTTAAAATAAAAAAGGGAGGATATACTCCTCCCTCTTAATATCTAAACAAATAAGTATTAGTACTTACTCATTAATTCTAATGCATATTTAGATAATACAGGAACATCATATCTCTCACCCTTATATGCCTTAACAGCACCAAGAACAATTAATACTAATGAACCAATTCCAAGTATAGGAGATAGACATGCTGCGAGTAATCCTACAATAATGTTAACAACAGGAATAATTCCTAATACTGTTAATACAATACTTAATGCAACACCTGCAACTGCAAGTAATCCATATTGAGCTGCATAATATCTAACAAAAAGATCTTTCTTTTCAACAAAGAATACAATAACTCCAACTATTGGAATACATGATGCTGCAGCTAATACTGCATTATCTTTGTTAAATTTTATATCTTCTAAAGATACAACTCTCTTTGCTTCTTTTGCTTCTGCCATAGAGATTTATGAAATAAAATTAATTTAATAACAATGATGAGTATATTCTAAATTAATACAATTTTCAATAAGAATGTGGCCTATATAACTGATGTACTTGAAGTATATATGTAGATAGTATACTATGTATACACTAAGATATTATATATATTAAATATGCAAATTATCTTAACAAAAAAGCAAGAAAATGTTCTAGAAACAATCAGAGATTATTATTTAGATAGGGGATATGCACCCTCACTTGGAGAACTTCAACAACTATTGCATATTAATTCAAAAAGAGGTGTTGTTAATCACTTAAACGCACTCGAGAAAAAAGGATTCATCATAAGAACTAGTAATGCTAGAGGTATCACATTAGTTGAAGAAGAAGAATATGAATATTTGATAGGGATACCAATACTTGGATATGCCAATGCTGGTAAACCTCTGGCTTTAGCAAATGAAGACAATATTGGGACATTAAAAGTTGATAAACATTTAGTAGGGCATAAAGATAATCTATTTGCTTTGATAGTATCTGGAGATTCTATGAATCAAAAGGAGATAAATGGTAAAAAGATATTAGATGGTTCATATTTAATAGTATCAAAGGAAGAAGAGGTTACAGATGGAGATGTTGTAGTAGCAATTCTTGATAACTCAGCGACTGTAAAGACACTCAAGAGGGATACAAACTCAATAATACTATACCCTGTTTCATCAAATCCTATACATACACCAATATACCTAGACGAATATAGTAATAGTTTAATAAATGGTAAAGTAATTCAAGTACTAGAAAACCCTATGTACAAAGGGTAGAAATTTATTCATATAATTGATATCATCATTAACTATTAATTAGATGATATAATACTAAATATGGATATTAATACACACGAAGGTTTTCTAATTGGAGATTCAGTATATATAGTAGGGCATAAAAAACCTGATTTAGATGCAGTTGTATCAGCCTTTGCATATCAAATATATAGACACTCAAGAGGAGATTTCAACTATATTGGTGTAAGATGTGATGATGTAAATCCTTTAACAAAATGGGTATTTGAAAAGTTTAATCAGGAACTACCTCCATTAATATCAAATGTAGCAGGTAAAAAGATAGTACTTGTTGATCATACAGATCCAGTACAAAGACCAGATGGATGGGAAGATGCACAAATAATTGAAGTTGTAGATCACCATAACTTAAAACTTGAAACAACAGTCCCACCAAAAATAACTATTAGACCATATGGATCTACATGTACATTAGTTGCATTAAAATTAATTAGAGCACAAGCAACAATACAACCAGATATTGCAGGACTCATACTAAGTGCAATACTAGATGATACACTTGCTTTACGATCACCAATAACTACATATGTAGATAGATCAATTGCAGGTCAACTTGGTTCCATAGCAGGTATTACAGA
>CAZJKB010000127.1:0-2119 GCA_964546485.1 uncultured Candidatus Saccharibacteria bacterium
ATAATTTTAATATATTAATACTTCTATGGTATTAAATATATGATATGATGTAAAGTATGAAAGATATTGATTATGCATATGAGGTTCATAGATTACTGAGCAAGAAAAGGACTACTATATCTTGTATTATTCCTGCATATAATGAGGGGGAAAGAATTGGTAATGTATTAGAAATTGTTTTAGCATTTCCGTGTTTTGATGAAATAATTGCTGTAAATGATGGATCAAAGGATAATACACTTAAAGTATTAGAGAATTATAAAAAGAAGTTTCCAAATATAAAGGTTATTGATATACAACCCAATGCTGGTAAAGCAAATGCTGTTGTAGAAGCTGTGAATCACTCATCAAGTGAATTAATATGTTTAGTTGATGCAGATCTTTCAGGACTATCATTTGAGTATCTATATAAAATGATATATTTCGTACTTAATAATGAGTATGATATGACAATTTTAGATAGAGCTGGTGATAGAGCTGCAATTATTGGTTGGTCTCAATCTTGGGTTGCTAGATTTAATGGTGGTGAAAGAGCATTATGGAAAAAAGATTTCAAGAAAATAGATATTGATAGAAAAAGTAGATATGCAATAGAGCAATGCATTAATATGTATTATGTAAAAAATGAAAAAAAGGTTCGAACAATATATTGTCCTAATCTATATGGAGCATATCAATATAATAAGAAAGGATTGGTAGATGGTCTTAAAACATATAGAAATATGTTTATTGAAGTATATAAAGCATCTTCTGTTAAAGGTTTTTATATTCAAGTAGAAAATATTGTTGAGGATAGATTAGAACCATTATATGAGATATTAGAAAAATCTAAGAATAAGGTACAGAGAAATACAACACTTGGAGTCATACTAGCAGCTGGATTAATTACATCAATTGCTACATTTGCATGGTTAAATGTCAGGAATAGTGCGAAAAAGATTGTTAATCAGGAATAATATCTCTATTTTTTATATACCTATATGCATTAATATATGTTGTTATGTAACCAATGATTTTATATTTTACTATTAATACTTTATAAATCATTTTCAAATCGAGTAGTAGCCCCTTAATGAATGAATACTTTTTTGACTTCATAACATGATTCACATTCTGTAACTCTAGGAATTTTACTTTATATTTATTTGTTTTATATGAAATATTATTAATTTCATTATCAAAACTCCATTCTTCTTTTGAAAATAGTATATCAGCATATTCATTTACTATATCTCTTTTTATAATATGTTCACCTACAGTGATATATGTATTACCTAGTATTTTAGCTATTTTTATATCATTACCTCTAATTAAATAGATAATATCTAATTCATTGTTTATATATTCTTTTATTCTCTGCAAATGATTTACTGTAACTCCTTTTAAGTCTGCATCAAATATTGCAATGTAATCTGATGTTGTTCTTTCAATACCAGTTTTAAGTGCAAAGTCTTTCCCTTCATTTATATCTTTATGGATTACTGTAATATTTTTTATTTGATCATATATTTTTGCAAATTCAGGTTTTGATTTATCATCCACTAATATAATTTCTTTGAAAATATTTGAATCTTTCAATGTCTTGACTAGATTAATGACATACTCTCCTTCGTTATAACAAGGAATAATTGCAGATACTGTTTTCATGACTATATTATTTAATTAAAATATTCTAATACCTTAGGTACTACATCTTTCTTTCTTGATACTACTCCAGGTAAATACATGATTCCATTCTTTTCTATTTTTGTATTGAATATATGTTCTAATTCTTTTACTCTTTTACCTGATACTATTGCGATACAATCCCCTCTTAGTAAGTCTGTTATCATAACAATTCTAATATCTTTATTATCCTTTTCATTTCTTTTTTCTAGTTCATTGAATATTGCAACTCCTTTGTTCTTTACTAATTTTTGATTATCTAATGTTTCAGCTTGGGATATTTGAATAGTTGCAGATGTAGTATCAAAATCTTTTCTATCTGTATCAATTATATGTGATGCTGTTAGTGTTCCCCATATATCTTTGTGTTCAAATAGTTCTCGTGCAAACTTACCTATGTCTGTAATACCTGCTATGGAACCAAGTTGACCTGCAATTGATCTATCTACATATG
>CAZJKB010000128.1:0-2091 GCA_964546485.1 uncultured Candidatus Saccharibacteria bacterium
CCAGTTATTATCTGCATTATAACTTCCTCTTTCAAAACTAGGATTGTCAACTAAGTTACTATATACCTCAACTTGATGCCAGTTTACACTTGATATTGTATTGCTATTATTAAGTAACCTTATTCTCAATGTACTACTATTATCTCTACCACCAATTAATGCATTTGATGATATTGTAGTAGAGTTACCTACTTCACTTAATGTTATATTATTATTTATTTTTCCAGTTGTTTTACTCTCTATCGTTACTATATTTGTACTACTTGTTGCATTAACTGATGTATGTGCTACTGATCCTGTACCATATGAATATGTGGTATTAAGACCAGCTCCTCCCATAATTGCATTTGTTAAGTTTGTAGATGTTGCAGTACTATCTGCACCTATCAATACCAATATTTCACCTGCAGCTGGAGATGTAATATCTGTTGTGAATTCATAAATAATACCTCCAATTTCAAGAAGATCTCCATTTGTAGGATTATTTGTTAATGTGATAGTTCCTGTTGATTTACTTGCAAGTGTACCTTCTGCTGTAAATAATAGATTATCTGGAGCATTCTTTGTACTTGCTGTAGTTCCAATCAAAGATCCAATTTCTATATCATTAGTAACATCATAAACAGAGAGTTTAGGTATACTTGTCCCATCACTATGCCCTATGCCTCTGATAACTATATCTTGACCTGTTGTTATATTAATATCTTTATATATTCCACTACCATTATCACTATTTACTGTATATCCACTATTAAATATCCTATTATTACTAGATATATCAGAAACATTTATTTGATCTTGAGATTGTTTTAATTCTATTTGATCAATATTTAACGATTTATTAGCCTTTACTAATACTCCAACTTCTTTACTATTTCCTGTACCTGTTATATTTCCATAAATTCTATACCAACCACTACCTACAGATTCATATGTAGTATTAACAATATTTGAATTATAGTATAGAACAATATCATCAACTGTAATTGCACTACCATCTTTATATACATATGTACTTAATTCATATGTAGTATTTCCTAATGTCTTTGTTTGTGTAAACGGAGCATGATTACCTCCAGATATCAATTTTGCTGATGATACACCACTATATGTTCTGCTTGTATCTCTATATACTGTTAAATCTTCAGCAGGAATATTATTATACTCTCCACTAGTTCCTCTAGGAAATATTGTAAAGTTATCAAATGTATTTCCTTCGTATGTAGAGAATATTCCATGTCTTGTATTATTTATTATACTTGTATCTGTGACTGTAACTTCAGACCCTTGTAGAACATTGTTATAGTACATCTTTATCTTAAGTGAACCTGGGGTAGAGTTATCTGTTATTATTCTGACAGGAGCATTCGCTACATAGCCCGCACCACCAGTTGTTAATAGGGTTGGTACACCATTAACCACCTTATATATTGCAGTAGTTGTATTTGATGATCCACCATATTGTGCATAAATATAGTTCTGTGGATTAGACTCAGAATCAAGATTAAAAACTAATCCTGCAGGTCTTAAGTCTGTAAATATCATATTAATGTCCATGATTATAGAAGGTGTATTTGTATTCACAGTTGCAAAGAGTTGAGATACATTATTCAATTCCTTAATACTTATACTATCAAGTGTAAATGTTGTTGTTGGACTACACCCTCTTTGGAATGTAAAAGTTGTTGAACTCGGTTTAAAGATTGAAATGGAAGTACCATTTGCAGAATACCTATAATTTTGTGCAGCAGTAGGTAATATAATACATCCAGATGATAAATTAGATGAAGCATATTCAAGTACATACCATTTACTTAAATCAAAAATCCCGGCTCGTGAAATATTGGCATTTACAGCTGGGAAATTAGCCATGCTACCTGAAATAGTTGTTCCTCCAGATG
Source organism: uncultured Candidatus Saccharibacteria bacterium (assembly GCA_964546485.1). GTDB lineage: Bacteria > Patescibacteriota > Dojkabacteria > SC72 > SC72 > CAZJKB01. The sequence goes on from CAZJKB010000128.1 coordinate 1,902, forward strand.
TTGTCCAGTACCCTGGGTCATCAAAACTTGTATCAGCAACTAACTCTGTTCCAATTGTTGGCATGATTTTCAATTTCCCAGTATCAATACTTGCTGCAGAACCTGACCAACTTAATTGATTTGTAGTTTGTCCATCAGGACCAGTTGTCTCAGTACTACCAATACTTCCATTTGCTCTAGTAAATGTATC
>CAZJKB010000129.1:0-2082 GCA_964546485.1 uncultured Candidatus Saccharibacteria bacterium
ATATAATTAAACTATATTCCCAAAGAAATAGAAGATTTGGAGGGAATAGTAAGTAGATTATTTCAGAGAATCAATTAGAGTGTGTTTCTGCTTGATTAGAAATTCATCTAAATTTCCCATGTGTCTTCTCCATATTTCTATCGGTTTCTCCTTGGTCTCTGTTATTACTATACCTTCTGGCGATAATATCTTATCTGTATGTATCTCCTGATAGTATACTGGTATGAGGCTGTGACTAAGTGCATCTACTTCATATTTAATTAATGTTTCTTTGTTTTTGATATTGTAGATAGTCTCTTGATTTTCTAACTGTTTGGCAAAAAATTGTTTTGCATTTTCAGTACTATATATATTGGGAAAGAGAAATTGTTGAATTCTCGATCTATAGAAGGATGTTGGTCGAGCAATATGTCTAACAATACATTTCTGCTGCTCTGTTAGATTTTTGATATCATTCATTTTTTTACTAATTATCCTTTGTATACATGTATAACCCTCTTCTATATTATTAATATATGTTTTTGCCATGACATTCTTGTTGTTTATACTGGGTATATTATATGTTTGTAATCTTGACAGATATTTCCATTTTATTCTTGGAGAAGTACTTTCGCCTTCTATTAAAGGCAGTAGATAACTATTGATTAGTTTCTCTCCTCCTGAAAGTACACTTACATCATATTCATTTAGTACTTTTACTAAGCCAGTTTCCAGTATTGAATAGCCTCTTTCTAGTTCTCCTGTAAAGATACTTTCTAAATCAAAGAATATTGGATATGGTAGTTTTATTAACATATTTTCAGAATAAACATCTGTGGCTCTTATTAGTAAAAGAATTGGAATTATTTTGCCTAGATTGTAGTAATATTCTTTAATGATTTTAGGGTCTGTTGTATTCAGATTAATCTCTATGAATTCTCTATTAAGTTTGCTTGAGTTATTAGATACTTTAGGAATGTAACTTGTTGGTTCTATACCTAATATTTTAAGTAAATTCTCTATATAATCATTATAATCAGGGAATAGGTTATATTTGATTGAGTTTTCATCTAAGTACTTTGTTCCTCCTTTGTAATGAATATCTCCAAGTGGAATCGAATTATTTGGTATTCCAAGAAGAGTTGTATCAGCTTTTACTTGATCTAAAATAGAGTTAAACATTGAATAGGGGATAAAGAATTTCTGTTTTAGATAATCCAAAGTAATGCTAGATATATATTGCTCAAATGTAGAATTGTTCTTTCTATTTTGATAGTAGTCATAAATAAATGATGGCACAAATGTTTGTCTGAACAGGGTAGATATACTATCGCTATTAAGCAGAAAAGTCTTTGATAATAAATTGTCTAGTTGTTCTTCGTACATAGAATATTATTTTGTTCCTGATGCACAACATGTTGATGTTGATTCTCCTGATCCTCCTATGAGTTCTAGCTCAGGCAAATTGTCTATGAATTCTAAGAATCCTATTGCAATTAATAATTCCTCCATGTCTATAAATATAAATTATTTTAATTAATAGAAACGATATTCATAATTATTTTACTATTCATTTCTCTCAGGAGTTGTTTAAAATGCACATCTTCATCAGTAAGCTCAGTAATGATTCGTTGTGGATTTGCAATTCTTAATAATTTTAATCCCTCATCAAAAAGTAGTTTAATATTGTCATATGTATCATACTCTGGGTAAACAGATATTAAGAGAATTTCGCAAACATCTTTGCTAAATAGGAGATTGATGAATCCTACAAACTCCTCCCTTTCATTTTGTAAAACTAAATATTTATAAGGAGAATTCTTATCATTTATTCTCTCTGAAACTACTTCTTGGATTCGTTCTAAATTTGTTTTGTATCGATTATAACCAAAATGTGTATTAATTTTTTGGAAACGATCTACTAATAAGTTTGAAATTGGGGAAATATTTGTTATTGTAGCAAAACTAGTTTTCACATAGTTTATAACTCAATTTACATATTTATATTAGTACTCTATGTTATCTATGTCAAGTCTATATTTCTCTCCTCTAAATACTTCTTAAGATATATACCTGTATAACTGTGTGTATCTTTTATTATAT
>CAZJKB010000130.1:0-2042 GCA_964546485.1 uncultured Candidatus Saccharibacteria bacterium
CTTCATTTGCTTTTGATATCTTCTGTGTATATTCAAAGAGGGTAGAGTAGTATGAGAGGTCTTCTGATAGTACAGACATATTCTCACCTGTTTGATGAGCCGTTAACATTCTTTTTTCTAATTCTTCTTTTTTAGATTGAATACTCTCTATGTTTACTTTCTTGAGTATTGTATTTATATCCATAGTTTAATATATCAAAAAATATGATAGTGTAGTTAATTTTATGGAATTTGTTACTTGGAAATTGAGGATAGCATATCCTTTAGTGTAAGGGTTGGCTTTGTATCTACCTTTTGTGTAAAACTTGCTTTTCTTGCAGCCATCTTTTCCTTCTTTGATCTAAATGACATTGCTGAAGTTTTCTGTTTTCTCTCTTCAAACTTAGATACTAAGTTTGCTGAGTCAACAATTTTTTGCTCTCCTGTAAAGAATGGGTGACACTTAGAACATAATTCTGTATTTATTTCAGATAAAACGGAACCTGTGATAAATGTATTACCACATGAACATGTTACCTTTACATTCTTATTATATTTTGGATGTATATTCTTTTTCATATGCTTTGGGATTATACCAGATATATTAATTACTAACAACAGTATTTATACTTTATTATTATTAATATGTAAATAGGGGGTTAATTATCAGATTGTGTAGTGTGTTTAAGTTCATTTCTAAGGTCTGATATTAGGTTTGATAACTCATATATTACTTTATTGTATTCACCCATATCATTAGCTTTTGAGTTTAATAATGATACCAATACTCCTCTAGACCCTTTTGAAGCAAGATCATTAATTATAATCTCTTGAAGGGTTATATTATCAATTAGAGTTCCGTTATATGTGAGATTGTTTTTGATGCAAAAATCTAGTAAAGATAAATATGTTTTATCATATATATGTCCAGTTTGAAAATCATCTATGCTTAGTTCACCTGGTACAAATTTATCTGTATTTAAGATTCCCTTTTTATAAAGAAATTTTGTCATAATTTGGGAGTATATCTCTTCAAAGAAATATGAGACATTAATACTGGTTTCGCCAGAATTAGGATCAACTATTTTATGAATTAGCATTGTAGAATCAGGGAAGGTTTCAATTTGAATTTCTCTTCCTGTATTATCAGTAAGAGTATCTAGTCGGGATTGTGATGGTAGTACATCTTTATCTTGTTTAAATAGATCATTTAGAGCACAATGAATAATTTCATGTGTATATGAACCTGGTCTTGATATTACTAAACCTCTTGTTGGGTGTGCTTTATATTCTTTGCCATTTATTGTTGTTGTCGAACCAGGTTTTAAATATATCCCTCCTCGTTGAGTTTTTGTACCATCTTTCATCATTACCTCTACTTCTGGTAGTATTAGGATATCACAGGTTTTTGAGTCTAATTCTTGGTCGTTTTCTTGTATTATTTGAAATATTCTTTCTTGCTCCTGTTTTAGTAAGTTTTGGAATATAATATCTGAAGGAAATAAATAATTCTCAGTTGCATCTAAGAATAATGGTTCGTTTCTCTGTGCATCGGAGATTTGTTTTTGAAATCTAAGCAGATCTGTTTCTTGTGTTGTTGTACAACCTGCTATTAAAAGAGCGAGGCTAATCATTATGGCCGATGTTGTGCCGAGTTTAGGTAATTTAATTGTATTCGCTTTGGATTCCATCATTCTATAATATTTTACCATATATTAAGCATATTGTACTTACTGTTTACATATACCCCTTAGGGGTATATAATGTAATATTAAATTCATAAATATTTGATATTATGATAAAGAATGATACAACACTAATGACAGATAGATTACATAGAGTAGAGGGGCAGATTAGAGGTATTGAGAAGATGATAGAAGAAGGTCAGAGTACAGATAAGATAGTTATTCAAATACAAGCAGTTATATCATCTATGGAGAGTCTAAAATTAGAATTAATAAAGAAAGAGATGAGGGATAGTCTACTTGCTCAAATAGATGGTGTTGTAGCATTATTAAAATAAATAATAGTGAAAAAAATAAAGATTTAAAATTATTGCTTTA
>CAZJKB010000131.1:0-2021 GCA_964546485.1 uncultured Candidatus Saccharibacteria bacterium
TATACTAAATTCTCTTAAGATTATTACATTTTTAAATAGCTTTATATTTATTATTGCTTTAGCCATTGCAATATTTCAGGATATAGTGACTTATGGATTTTCAATTTATAATATAATACCTCCATTTTCTAATATATCACTAGGATCACTAATATTTGCAATGTTCTCTGGTATACTAATATTATTAATAAAGAGACAAGTTAAATTACAAAAAGCAATAGATGAAATAGTATAAATATGAAGAAGATTATTATAAATCTAGATGTAATGCTTGCTAAAAGAAAGATGTCACTATCGAGATTGTCCGAATTAATAGGGATTTCGATAGTGAATCTCTCTATTCTTAAAACAGGAAAAGCAAAAGGTATTAGATTTGGGACATTAAGAAAAATATGTAAAGCATTAGATTGTAAACCAGGAGATATAATTGATTATGAATAGTTAAGGTTTTAAATTAGCACTAGTTAATATCTCTCTATATGGAAAAACAATATCAAGATCCTTTAGTTTCTTCTTATATACCCATATATACTCATCAGGAATATCTCTAATATTTGATTGTTTTTCTAATACTACACACTTATACGATATTGATATAATACCAATATTATCAAAATTATAAGTTGCAATATTATTAAGTAGCTCGATATGTAAATTAATATCATTTAAAACAAATCTTTTAAAACCATCTTCAAGTCTTTCATTCTTTCTTAACATTCCTTTAGGTAGCTCATATGAATTATCTTTCTTTTTTAGTAGTATTTGATTGTTACTATTAATGATTATTGGTATAAGTTGAATATTATCAATATAATTATTTTGATTGTTTAAGCTTTCTGGTATCGAAATATTGCATTCAATATTCTTCATACTCAATTATATCACTAACATATGATATAGAATATAAATGTTCTTTCTGCTAATATTAATATATGAATGAGATAGATAAATATATAAAAACATTTCCTAAAGATATTCAAGATAGACTAAATATCATTAGAAAAACAATATTATCAAATATAGATAGTGTAGAAGAAACAATTAAATATGGAATGCCTACATATGTATTAAAGAAAAAGAATATTATTCATTTTGCTGGATATGCTAATCATATAGGTATATATCCAACACCTAACCCAATTGAACATTTTCAAGAAAAATTAAAAAATTATAAAACTTCAAAAGGAGCAATACAGATTCCTAACGACACAGAATTACCAATTGAATTAATAGTGGAAATAATCAAATATAGATTAAATGATATAAAATAGATATATGAAAGACTGGAAAGAAAAATACATTAGTACTAATAAAAAGGGAAATTTAAGAAAAGAGACACCTAAGGGAATGATGTATATATCAACACCGGAAGAAATAGTAAATATAATTCGGACAATTCCAAAAGGTAAAGCTATATCTAGTAAGGAATTGACACATATACTATCACAACAACATAATGTAGATTATACATGTGGATTAACAACTGGTATATTTATATCTATTATCGCCAATTATGTTGAGCAAGAAAATATTAAGAATATCCCATATTGGAGAATAACAAAAGAACATGGACTATTATATGATTCATATTTAAGAGAACCTTCAATTCAAAAAGAATATCTAGATAAAGAAGGACATAAGATAATTAAAAAGAATAATAAATATTATATAAATTTAAATAATAATTAAAATGAGTAGTAAATATCAAGAAAGTGGTAGTGGTGCAATATATGGTTTAGGATTTATTGGTGCACTAATATACTATATATCTACTGCAACTACATTTTGGTTAGGAGTATTAGGCTTTCTTAAGGCATTAGTATGGCCTGCATTTTTAGTATATGAATTACTAAAGTTTTTAAATTAACTCTAATAACTAAAATACTTTGGTAAGTATTTCATACAATATTTAAAAGAATAGTAGAATACTATTGAGTTAATACCTATTAATATCCCTTTATACCAACCTAATGTTAATCCTACAATAATAGATAATGCTATATCCATTATGAAAAAGAAAA
>CAZJKB010000132.1:0-1989 GCA_964546485.1 uncultured Candidatus Saccharibacteria bacterium
ATTATTAATATTAATAGGATGTCCTGAATAGTTATATGACCATTGTCCAATAGAGATGTCTGAGTGAGGTGGGACACTAACCTTATCTGCTATTGCTGGTATCCTATGGGCATCAGGATATGTAATATCTGCAACATCTAAAATTGAATGTTCTCGAATCCAATTATTAGTAACCCCTCTTACTTCATTACTATTCCAATTAATACTCGAGTTCCCTAAACTATCATACTGAACACCAAGAGTAGTTAGTATTTTACATTCATCAACATCACTATTAGTAATTGCAAAATTATCTGCATATATTAATTTAGTGAATATTGTAAATATAGAGAAAGTTATTAAGAATATAATTATTTTCTTCATACTCTAAATATATAGAATATGAATGAAATAATACTTAAATAATGATTAATTATTTATTAACTAACTATTGACCTTTGTTTAGTTTATTAACCTTAAAGATACATACTAACCAAGCTGGTACAAATACAATCATTGCACTTAATGCTTCTGCAGGAGGTGTTAGTCCACCATATGGGTTTGTAGATAATAAATTTTGCCACCCCTCAACATAGTATGTAACTAACTGATATATTGAAATAGGTATTAAAACCAAACTTAAGATACTTGTTATAATGAGACCAAAGAATACATATCCTTTATTCCACATATTAACTGATGGATCTTTTACTGTCATAGATAAATATCTATGTATTCCAAATAGAACTAACATTGAAAGTGCTAATGTAATACCTTGAATCATATCTTGTTTTACTTGTTTACCATCGTAATAATATATTTCACCATTAACCTCTATCTTTGTTTGATCTTTATAATAGCTCTCCTCAAAAGGTACAGGTTCACTTATCTCTTTACCATCAACCACAGTTGGTTTTGTTTCGTACTCCATATTGTAGTAGTTAAGTGGATATGCAAATTGAATACCAAATCTTGATGCCATACCTGATCTAATAACCATACTTAGTCCAACTAGCATAGCTATTAAACTGATCATAGAAATTAAGTATAGATATCCTACCCAGAGTGTTTTAAATGTAAATTTATTCTCTTCTTTATCCTTATTCTTTATCATATTAACAACAAATATAATCCCTCCGACAACTGCTGCAAAAAAAAGCATACTAATTGCTAAACTAATTACTCCACCTATCATGATAAAAAAGAATAAATTTATACACTACAATCTATAATTAAATTACTGAAAATGCAATATATATAAAAAAATGGATGTGCAGGGACTCGAACCCTGAACCTAACGGTTAAGAGCCGCTTGCTCTACCTATTGAGCTACACATCCATATTTAAACACTTGCAATGATACATTAATATACCTAAATTATCAATATTTCTTAGTATCATATCTATCTTTCATCTGTATAACATAGAAAGGAATTAAAAGAGAATATAGTATAACTAATATATATGTAACTAAGTTCTGATAGTTAAATAGTAGGTATAGAATGATAGGAAGTAATATTATGAAGAGTATATAAATAAAGTATTTAAAAGTTTTTAATAATCTATATATACTCTTATATTTCAGATCATCTTTGATTATTACACTTATTTGATCTATAGGTATAACTATATCTAGAGGATTTCTTTTACCAATAAAAATATATTCACCATAGTATGTATTTATATTCTTGTCACTTGATTTTGAGTATATCAAAGAAGGAAAAATATAATCAGGGTGTTCAATAATGATTCTATATTTTCCTGTGGTTAATGATCCATAAACCTCACCAATCGCATTTGTAACTGATGTATACACTAAATCATGACTTGCATTATATATTTTAACTTTTGCTAGATATACAGGCTTATCTGTAACCGAATTAATAACTTTAATTATTCTCTTTCTAAGTAAGAAAGGAGTAAATAAATACCTAATTTGTGATAATAGAAAATATAAATAGTTATTAACCAAGTGTGTACTTCCAGCAAGTATTATGAATAATAATATAT
>CAZJKB010000133.1:0-1985 GCA_964546485.1 uncultured Candidatus Saccharibacteria bacterium
TATTATGAATAAATATAAACTAAATCTACAACCATATAAAGGAACTCAGGACTATTATCCTGAAGATATGTTTAAAAGAAACTATCTATTTAATATATGGAGAGAAACAGCAATACAATTTGGGTATGAAGAATATGATACTCCATTTCTAGAAGAAGCTAATCTATATAAAGCAAAATCTGGAGAAGAATTAGGTAGTACCCAACTCTATAATTTTATAGACAAAGGAGGAAGAGAAGTAGCAATAAGACCAGAAATGACACCCTCCCTTGCAAGATTAATTGCTCAAAGATCAAATGAATTATCAAAACCAATAAGATGGTTTAGTATTGATAAATTTTATAGATTTGAAAAACCACAAAGAGGAAGAACAAGAGAATTCTTTCAACTTAATTTTGATATATTTGGAATATCAACAATACAAGCAGAACTTGAAGTCTTCATGTTTATTAACACTGTCATGAATAAACTAAAAGCACCAAAAGAAAGTTGGGCAGTATATGTTAATAATAGATATTTCATTGAATATATAGTTAATGACATACTTAAAATTGATGATCAATTAAAACCAGCTCTATATAAAGCTATAGATAATTACTTAAAGATAAATAGAGATGAATTTAAACCATATTTAATAGATATTGGATTAAATGAAGATCAAGCTAAGCAATTAGTAGAAATAATGAATTATAATATTGATGATATAAAAAAATATAAAGGAGAGAATAGGGGAGTTGATGAGCTATTAGAATTATTCGAACTTACAGAATCGTTAGATTTGGATAACTTTGTATTTAAACCATATATCATGAGAGGTATTGCATACTATACAGGTACAGTTATTGAAATGTTTGATATAGGAAGTAAAGAAAATCCAAGAGCATTGTTTGGAGGTGGTAGATATGATGATCTACTCGATATATTTGACAAACCAAAGATTCCAGCATTTGGCATTGGATGGGGTAATATAACAATGAATGACTTTTTAACTACATACAATCTATATCCAGAATATACAAAAGGAATTGATATATATGTATTACAATCAGATGAATTATCTACTAAAGAAGTATTTGAGATATCTAATTCATTTAGAACAAAAGGATATGTAGTTGAGACATCACTTGAGAAAAAAGATATTAGAAAGCAATTAACATATGCTTCTAAAAAGCAAGCTAAATATACAATCATGAAATTAGGTGATTCATATATAGTTAAAAATATGAATAATGGAGAACAAACTGAATTCTCTAGTATTGAAGGACTCTTCTCATTTTCAATATGAAATGAAATGTAATAGAAATGTAAGATTTCATGAGTATAATACTATATGGAATGTCAAAGCCATATATATTATTAATAGATGATGATCTAAGTGTAACAAATCTAATAATTCAAAAATTAGATCACTCATTCAACTTCTTTATAGCTCAGACAATATCAGATAGCAAATATATATTAAAACATAAACATATAGATGCAGTATGTTTAGATTTAATGTTACCTGATGGTTATGGACTACAATATTGTAAGAAAATAAAAACACTTTATCCAAATATCAAAGTAATAATATTAACAAAAAGAATATATCTAAAAGATAGGGTTGAGAGTTTTAAATATGGTGCTGATGATTATCTATCAAAACCATTTTTCCCAGAAGAATTAGAATTAAGGTTAAACAAGGTATTAAATAGAAGTGGAAATGAAGAGAAATTTGTACACAAAGGCATAGAGTTAAATTTTACAGAACTGTATCTAAGATATAATAATGTTAAGGTATTTCTAAGTCATACAGAGATAGGTATCCTATACTATCTATTAACTAATGAAAAAACAGTATCAAGTAAAGAGTTGATTAAATATTTAGAAACAAAAAGAGACAAAGATATTAATAACAATGCATTTACAGTATCAGTAAATAGACTAAAAGAAAAACTCAAAAGAAATATAGGTATGGAAATAATAAAATCAAGATATGGATTAGG
>CAZJKB010000134.1:0-1985 GCA_964546485.1 uncultured Candidatus Saccharibacteria bacterium
TCCTGCCGCACATATTAACCCTAATATTCAATATGATATTTGGAAAAAGATTTGGGTATAACCAACCAATTACTATCACTACCATATTTTAGTATCAAAAACATTAATATTCTGATATAATCCTAAACTATGTCAGAAATAATGAAGAAAGAAAATATAAGAAATATTGCAATAATTGCCCATGTTGACCATGGGAAGACAACATTAGTAGATGCAATAATGAAACAATGCCATCTTTTTAGAGATAATGAAGAAGAGATGGGACAAACTCAAATATTGGACTCTAATGATTTAGAAAGAGAAAAGGGAATTACAATATTAGCAAAGAATATCTCTGTTAGGTATAAAGGACATAAAATCAATGTTATTGATACCCCAGGACATGCTGATTTCGGAGGAGAAGTAGAGAGAACATTAAATATGGCTGAGGGCTGTGTTCTTGTTGTAGATGCTCAAGAAGGAGTTATGCCACAAACAAAAGTTGTTTTAAAAAGAGCTCTTGCTTTAGGTCTTAAAGTAATAGTACTAATAAATAAAATTGATAAAAAATTAGCAAACATATCAGAGGCAGAAAATGAAGTACAAAATTTAATGTTAGATTTAGCAACTGAAGATGCTCAATTAGATTTCCCAACATTATATGCAATAGGAAGAGAAGGTAAAGTATTTAATAGTATTCCTGATGGTGACTTAACTATACCAAATATTACACAAGGTGATGTATCCCCTCTTCTAGATACAATTATTGATAATGTACCAGCACCAAAAGGAGAAGAAAGTGAACCATTTAGAATGCAAATAAATGCAATGGAATATGATAATCATAATGGAAGATATTTAATAGGAAAGATTAATAGAGGGAAGATTGTAAAAGATCAACCTATTGTACTAATCACAGATGATAGTGAGAATGCACAAAAATTACAGGGAAGAGTCAAGAAACTACTTATTAGAGAAGGTATGAACTGGGAAGAAACAACAAGTGCAAATACAGGAGAGGTCGTAGCAATAGCAGGAATAGATTCAACGGCTATTGGTGGAACACTTTGCGATATTAATAAAGTAGAACCAATGCCTGCACTTAAAATATCTCCACCTTCAGTATCCATTAAATTTGAAGCAAATACATCTCCTCTTGTAGGTAAAGAGGGTGATTTCGTTACAGCATCTCAATTACAAAAAAGATTAGACCAAGAAAAAGAAAACAATGCCACTCTAGAAATTAAACCTGGAGATGGAAGTGCATACATAGTTGCTGGTAGAGGTGAATTGCAACTCTCTATATTAATTGAGACATTAAGAAGAGAGGGTTACGAATTCCAAGTAAGAAAACCAGAAGTTATTCTAAAGAATATAGATGGGAAATTACATGAGCCTCTTGAAACCGTATTTATTGAAGTTCCTAATGAGTATTTAAGTGCAGTAACACAAGAAATGAGTAATAGAAAAGCAACAATGATAGATATGAGAAGTATTGGAGGTCAAACAAAATTTGAGTATGATCTATTAACTAGAAGTCTTTTTGGACTTAGAAATGCTCTAATTACAGCAACCAAAGGTAATCTAGTATTTAGTAGTGCATTTAAGGAATATGTTCCAAAACAGGCAGATGTAAATATTTTCAGACAGGGAGTAATACTCTCAACAGATAATGGAGAAGCTAAAGCATATGCATTAAATATGATACAAGAGAGAGGAACTCTATTTGTTCAACCATCAGAACCAATATATGAAGGTATGATAATTGGTATAAATAAATATGAAGATGATATGGAAGCAAATCCAATGAAAGAGAGACATAAAACAAGTGTTAGAATGAGTCATGCAGAAGTAACTCAGATTGCCCTAAAACAGTATATGCCATTAACACTGGAATTTGCACTATCATTTTTGAAAGAAGATGAAGTACTTGAAGTAACACCAAAGAGTTTAAGATTAAGAAAACAATATCTTTCTAAGACTGAAAGAGATTGGGCTAAGAGAAA
>CAZJKB010000135.1:0-1981 GCA_964546485.1 uncultured Candidatus Saccharibacteria bacterium
TTTAATCGCATATTTACCAGGTATATGGTTAGAAGGAAATATTGGTTTAATATTTATTCAAATTGCAATGATAATCACTACTGCAAGATGGGTAATACTATCTCCTATGGTGAACAAATTCTTTAGCTCAAAATATAGAGCAACAGCTATCTCAACTCTAAGTCTATTCATAGGTTTTGTATATGTATTTGCTACAGGTATATCCTCATATATTATCCCTGTTTATGGAATAAAAGTTATGTATACATTATTAGGAGTGATTGGTTTGTTTACAGTACTACCTATTGGTATTAAATTACTCTTAAGTACAAAGAATTCTTAAAGAGGGCAATCTTAATTCATGTATAAAATAACAAATGTTAAATATCCTTTATAATAAAAGTCATGATTTACGAGCAAAAGAATTTAATAAACTAATTGAAACTAATTTCCCTCACTTCTTAACTCAATCTAAGCCAGATATCATATTAGTTGCTGGAGGAGACGGTGCATTACATCATGCAACAAAACATAATAAAAATTTTAATGGTATATATTTTGGAAAAGCATTAGGAAATTTAAATTTCTTAATGAATTCATTTGCAAATGACATTGAAATTCTAAAAGGAATAGAGAATGGTAGTATAATTGTTGAAATAATTGAAACATCTACTATAGATGTATATATAAATGATGCATATCTAACCAATAGTGCGAATGATGTAGTACTGGGAGATAGCATTAACTCATATCTTTCTTTCAATATCACTAGTGAGGACAATAGGTATAATAATTTTGATTTTAGAGGTACAGGCTTGTGTATATCTACACCTCTTGGTTCTACTGCATTTAATCTAAATAATAATGGAAATGTATTAGATCTGGATAGTAGGGGATTATCAATAACAGGTGTTGTAACGAATAAAGAGATAAAAGATGTTGTTAAAAATCAAAAATTAATAATTAAATCTCAATCTCATCTTTTTATAGATGGTGTATTAATGTATAAATTAAAGGAACAAGATGAGTTAGTACTATTACCTGGAAAAAATATTAAATTAGGATTTTTGGATAAAAAAGAATTTTTAAATAAAAGATTTATGTTATCTCATAGAAAAGGTAATTATTAAATATATTGCTTATATTTATAACTTTTTATATAATTAGGGTATTCAGATGGGGTGTACAAATTAAGGTTTCGTCCTTAATATGGAACCCCTATTTTTCTCTCACTTTTTCTAATTGTTGGGCATAATCATTTATAAGTAGAGGAATTTGCTCCAATCTAGGTTGTAAGAAATAGAGAATTCTCCGTTCTTTCTTTCCTAAATCAGGTTGTATTTCAAATATTGATACAATTGAAAAGAGTCTATGTGAAAAATCGTTTAAATTACCAGTTAGGATACAAGAACTTTCTCCTAGAATAATTGCATTTGACTGAAGATGTAAATCTGTATATCTTGCTTTTCCATTAAGCATCAGTCCGATATATAATCTTTTTATTTCATTACCATTTGATATTATTTGTTTTTGCATTTCTTTCGTTGTCGCTATTTGATTGAAAAAGTCTTTATTTTGAGTTAAAAATGTATGTTTTAGATCTAATGCCTCAAGTCCTTTCCCTCTTGCTTCTTCATAAAACTCTTCAACGATAGATGGTAAGACTATAAAATATACGTTTGGGAAATTTTCTTGAATACTCTTAAGCAAATTGGGATTATTATATGCTTCTGAAAGTGCATCATTATCAAAAAGGCAATATTTAATTTGTGTACTACTATTTAGTAATATATTGATTGACATCTTTTTTCAGATTCAATTGTTTATTCTCAAATTCTTTTAACGATTTGAGATGCTTCTTAATTCTTTTATCTAGATCTATTTTTGATTTAGTTGGTAATTTTGCATACTTCTCAATATATGTTATATATGATTTATTTGAAGTGTAAATTTTCATTTTTGGGGTATTCGCTTTCATGTTTAAATATTATCATATACATAT
>CAZJKB010000136.1:0-1978 GCA_964546485.1 uncultured Candidatus Saccharibacteria bacterium
TCTAAACTCATTTTTATCCCTTAGTGTATTATTTACTAGTTCAATATCAGTCATTAGTATATAATACGATATATTAAGATATATTTCTTGCATTATGGGTAGTACTTTAAATAATCTAGTATGGATAGATATAGAGACAACAGGTTTTTATGCATATGAGAGTAAGATTATTCAAATTGCGGTAGTAGTTACAGATAATAAGATTAACATTCTAGATAATAAAGGACTTGTAATACATACGAAAATAATTCAAGAAGATATAGATAATATTTCTAATCCAAAAGTTATAGATATGCATACAAAAAACAACCTATTTAAGAAATCACTAGAATCAAAAATAACAATAGAAGAAGCAGAGAAGATAATAATTGAATATATATCTAAATATGTTAACCCAAAAGAATCTCCTATGTGTGGTAATAATGTTGCTTTTGATAGAAGATTTCTTGAATATCATATGCATGACTTAGATGAATATCTACATCATAGATTATTAGATGTATCAAGTATTAAAAACTTTATGAAATTATTAAACTATCCATCATATCAAAAACCAGAAGGAACACATGAAGCATTTAGCGATATTAAAGAATCAATAAATGAATTAAAATATTATCTTAGCGAAATAGAAAACAATAAATGAATATTCCATCTGAAATCATCTTAGATAATAAAATAATACATATTAAATTATCTGTGAAATATCAAGTAAAACAGGGCGTTACCTGTTATTCATGCAATATTGACAAAGAGAACAAGGATTTTGATATTGCAATTATTCATGTCGAAAAAGGATATTCAACTCCTATGCAAAGAATACTCAAAGGAACAAGAACTATAGAAGGACATATTACCGGGCACGGTCAATTCGTAAAGAATGACACAATTTATAAGGAAATACAAAATAAAAGATTTGAATTAATTATTGGAGATACAATGCAATGGAAGGCAACAGAAAGTGATTTATTATTCTTTGAAATATGTTATCCACCATACAAGGAAGGTAGATTTGAAAATATTAAATAATAACTTATTCATCAATTAATTTAAGACATCACAAATTATTTCCCTTGTTTATTCACTATATATTGCTCTTGAAATGCTCCAGTATAATATGACGAGGGATTTGCACCAAACTCTTCTATCATATCAACCCAAGTTGATATGATAATATCGTAATCATCTGTTGCTTCTCCATGAAATCCTAAAATATCTAACCTTAATTGCTCATAATCAATTACATCTTGCTGTGCAATAGCATCTGCATCTATTCCCCTCATATCAAGTAAATCATTCATCATTTTAGATAATAGTTCATATGCTGGACTTAATCTATGATAATCTAAATCTGGTCTTTGTGATTGAGATTTTAGAACTGATAATAGATGAACAAGGCCTTCTTCCATAGAAGTATCATTATGATCTTTTCCATTTAGATACATTGTTAAACCAGTAATTCCATCAACAGTAAGACCTGGGCCATAGTTTACACTTTTAGGTAAAACTATATCCTCGAGCCTTTTAAGACAAATATGCCTCATCTCATGATCTACAGCATGATCTAGAATAAAATCCCCATCTTCTCCATAATATTTAAATATATCCTCAATTTCAACAAGATTAACATTCACATTTTCATTAATTACCATAATCAAAAAATCGGCATCAGGATTATACATATCATTAAATGAATAGTGAGTTACTGCTTCATCACATTCCAATGCCCTAAGAATGAATTTTTCACGAACTTTTTGCATCAAATTCATCTGTTCTTCTATAGACAAAGGAATATCCGTGCCAAATGGTACTTGAGGGTTTGATTCTGTATTTGTATTTCCACATGCAAGAGAGCCGAAAGCTAATGTTCCAATTGCAATAATTGTAGGAAATAAACTAATTCTTTTCATTGTATATTATCCCGTAGTATATGCGATTTATCAAATCTTATGCATTTAATATTATTAATTAACAAATATTC
>CAZJKB010000137.1:0-1961 GCA_964546485.1 uncultured Candidatus Saccharibacteria bacterium
ACTCACCTATATATGGTATGGGTATGGCAAATCAATATTCAACTTCATCTCATACTATAAATGTTCAACAAAGAGGTGATAGACAAGGAATTGCTGCATCAGGAGTATTTGCATTAAGAATAAATATATTTAATGACTTCTTCTTTGATAATAAACTTGGAAATGGAAATAATATAACACCATATAATAGTTGGACAGAACAACTATCAGGAAAACCTAAGATTAATATTGCAAATAATTATTTAACAACATCAGGAGGAATAGTAGACGAATCTATAGATGTAGGAAGAGTCTCAAACAGAATACAAAGAAACGATGTAAATATCACAGATGATATTGGTGGTTGGAGACAAGCATATGGTGATCTCATACCAATAATGCTTTCTGATCTATATCCTGCCATACCAACAGGGGTAACAAGACTTGACTGGGATGCAATCGCTACTTTGGATTATCCAATTCCTCCAAAGATTATAGATGCATGGAGTTTAGGGTTTTCTATGGAAAATGAGGACTATGGTGTAAGACTAGATTTACCAACAAATGGAGCAACAAACCAATCACTAAGACCACAACTAAGAATGACAAGTACTGATATTGATGGTGACACATTACAATATAAATTAGATATATGTACCGATATTGGTATGGCACTAGGATGTACAACATATAACCAACAAAGTTCACAAACAGGTTGGAGTGGACAAAATGCAAACTCATTTACAAGATACACTTCTGGTACACAGGCAATCTATACAATACCTACAGAATTACAAACCAATACAACATACTATTGGAGAGCATATGCAATAGATCCTTCAGGTGTAAATCAATGGACACCACCAAGTAAAGTATATTCATTTACAACAACAAGTGCACCAACCAAGCCAACAGAATTACAAACAGTTGGCCTATCAAACCCTACAGAAGTTACAACACTCTCCCCAACCTTTAGTGCAATACACAATGACCCTGATTCTGATAATGCCAACTATTATGAAATAGAGGTTAATACTCAACCTGACTTTACAGGAATAGTTATGTGGGATTCATCTAAACTATCCATTCCTTCTTTTGCATCAGGTACAAGATCTACAAATATAACATACTCAGGAACAGCACTAACATTTAATGGACAAATATACTATTGGAGAATAAGGTTCTGGGATACAAATGGTGCACAAGGTGCATGGTCAGACACAGCATCTTTCTCTTTAACAACACTATTCCCACCATCCTCTTGCTATCTTGAAGATAAAGATAAGACAGATACAAGTATAGTAATAAAATGGAGTGATTCAAATATAATAGAACAAGGTTACAAGATAGATAGACAAATAAATAGTGGATCTTTCGCACTATTAACAACACAACCAGCCAATTCATCTACATATACTGACAATACAGTATCACCTAATAATACATACACATATAGAGTATATGCATATGTAGGGGCAAGTAACAGCACATACTGTGTTATAACCACAGCCAACCTTGGAGTAGGAAACTTTAGAGTTGAAGGTATTCAAATGGGCGGAATAAAAATCGATTAAATGTATAAAGTATTGTATAATACATCATTATGTCATTAAAAGAAGATTCATTTAAAAAATTAAGAAAAGAAAAAAATAAATGGAAAGTAACCTCTGCTGAAGAATATGAAGCAAGAGAAGAGGTACTATCTCAAGAATTAATAAGAAAGAAAGAACCTACCATTAATACTAGTGTTAGAATTACAGCAGGTAAATTAAAAAATCTAACAATAGATATCCCACCAAGTACTAGACCACTAACAGATAGAATGAAAGTTAGAATCTTTGATACAATAGCAAGAGATATTGTAAATAAAACTATCTTAGATCTATATGCAGGAGCTGGTAGTTTTGGTTTAGAAGCAATATCAAGAGGAGCTAAACATTCTACACTAATAGAAATATCCAAAAGAGCAATAAAAGTTAAGA
>CAZJKB010000138.1:0-1913 GCA_964546485.1 uncultured Candidatus Saccharibacteria bacterium
AAGAGATAGGGATACAATGAAACAAGAGAGAGTTAAGATAGAAGATCTTATATAGTTACTTTATCTTTAATAATAATCTTAAGTATTACTCCTGGGTATAGTTTGAACATACTATTGTATTCATTCACTAAATGATTGTATTCATCACTCATAACCCTGACAGTAATATCCATACTTGAAATCATATTTAATACCTCTATATCACTATCTGTAAAATTGGTATTCTTTATATTATCCAGGAAATCTTTTCTTATACCACTTCCTAAATATAAACATGAATTAGATGTTTCTTTACATTGATTTAAATAATCCTTTGTATCAAATTTTCCTAATTTATCAATTAAACGAATTTCTCTTTGATATGATATCTGTATCTCAGAAGCTTTCCTATCTAGTTGATTTCCTATCTTTAATAATGAGATTGTTTGATATATACCCAAAGAGATAGTTAATATAACAAATAAAAGGATTAACAATAAAACAATATTCTTTTTTGAAAATAGTGTATTTATTTTAGTTTTTTCCTTTTTAATATGTTTTTCAATTTTCATAGTATTTTATTCATATCTTAAAGCATCTAATGGAGCCATTTTAACAGCTCTTCTGGAAGGATATAATCCAGTAACATAACCGACAAATGTACTCATAATAATTATAAAGAAAACAATTGTAAATGGTAAGAAACTTACTATAATTATATCCCCTCCTCTATATATAGAGAATATAGATAAAAGACCTGATACAACAAGTCCCATGATTAATCCTAAAAGTATTCCCAATATACCTCCTGAAATTCCCATTATCATAGATTCATTTATAAATAAACTTCGTATCTCATCTCTTTTCATTCCTATTGTTTTCATTAAACCAACTTCTCTAGTTCTTTCAAGTAATGAAACAGTTAATGTATTAATCATTCCTAATATTGCAATTGATAATGCTATTGTTCCAACAACTATTAATATAATTTTGGCATATGTAAATAATGCTTCAACTTCAGCAACAGTATCCATAACTGATGTAGTACTAAATCCTAATGCTTCTATTTGTCTTCTAACTTCAACAATTCTTTCTTCACTCTCTATAGATATTCTTAATTGAGAGAATTCACTCATTTCTAAACCTTCAAGAGTTATTATAGGAACATATATTAATGCTGGATTTCTATCATCTAGTACACCTACAATTATATATTTCTTTTGAACACTATTCTTTTCATCATCTTTATTTGTATTATCAGAACCTACAAAATTTACAATAATTTCCTTTCCTAAAACATCATCTGCAACAGTACCAATTGTTGTAACAAATTCTGTATTAACAACTACTTCATCTACATCATCTGCAAATACTCTTCCAGACGAAACAGATACTGGTGATTCAGTTATATATTTTGATTGAACACCATAAACTACAACATCACTACTTGCTTTATTATATTCTACTCTAGCTGCAATATTTATAAGTGGCATAATATCACTAACACCACCAATGCTCTTAATAATATTTAGATTACTTTCATCTAATCTCACACTACTTCCCATTGTAGGAGAGATATCTACTTGCTTCATATCCTCAATTCTTGTTATTTCCTCAATTATTAATCTTTCTAACCCATATCCCAATGATAATAAAAAGACTATAAACCCGATACCAATAGCCATACCAAAGATAGTAATAAATGTTCTCGATTTCTTAACCCAAAGATTTTTAAATGATAATTCTGTTAAATCCTTTGTATTTATACTTGCTGAAATATTATTTCTATTATTTTTATCTAATTTTCTAGAGATATATGTAAAGAATTTACTAAATGAATTGGCAATACCTTCAAATACCTTTATCTTTCTTGCTATCCTATTTAATATTACTTGTATAAAGAACATGAATGATTGAAATAGAAATCTAATATT
>CAZJKB010000139.1:0-1907 GCA_964546485.1 uncultured Candidatus Saccharibacteria bacterium
CTATGAAAATAGAAATTAAATACAATGAGAATATATTTTATGTATTCTTCATATTAAACCTAATAGGATATAGAGATGATAATGGACTACCTATGCATTTTCTAAGAAAGAAAATACTAGATGCTATGAAAAAATATGAAGATAATAAGTATGTGAAGAAGTTAAAGGAGATTAATGATAAATATGAAATATACCATTCATATCTATTAACCATATCAATTAGATCAGATATTGGGTTTAATAATTTCCCCGAAGATGAGAATCATTTGTATAAGAAAGATATAAAGATACATAATAGATTCTTAAAATATCTAAACCAATTTCTTAATTCTACAGATATATCTAAGTATTTTAAAGAAGAGATAGAACCTGAGTTAACGAAAATAGTTATAGATATGAATAATGAGATTAAAGAATTACCAATAGATAAAGAATTTAATAAATATTGGGGATATTTAATAGATGCTAATGGGGTTGTATATATTAATCCTTTTGATGCACATGGTAGGGCATATGGATTACAGATTAATAATGAAATAATCTCTGTAACAGGTACTAATGATTATAACCCAGATGATGATTCTGTCTTCTACTATTCTGATATGCTAGTTTGTAGTTATATTCATGAAGCATCTCATATGTATATAGATAAATATATAAATGAAATAGCAAAAAAGTATGCAAGAGGAGTAAAAAGAGCTTTTAATAATGTATTAAGTAAGTTAGATAATAATCAAAGATATACTGTTATAAACCACTACAATCATCTAAAAGGGTATATAGAAGAATCAATTGTTAGAGTTAGCGAGTCACAAATACTAACTCCTGCTATATTTAAAAATATATGGAGTGAAGAGTTTATGAAAAGAGAGAGTGAGTATAAACTTAATGAACAGATATCTCAAGGATTTATATTTTCAAATCAAATAATTGAAATATTAAAAGAAAATATTTCTATGGAAGAGAGAATTGAAAAAATATATACTATGTTTATTAATTTAAAATAACTTTAACAAATATGAAGCTAGGATTTATTGGATATGGAAAACATGCTAGAGCTAATCTATATCCCTCACTAAGAGAACTAGGAGTAAAGATATCAGCAGTATCTACAACACATGATGATAGTGCAACACAGGCTTCTAATGACTATCAAATCCCTCAAAAATATACAAATCATATAGAGATGCTAGAAAATGAGAAACTAGATGCAGTATTCATATGTGCTAAACCAGAACAACAAGTACAATTAGTTAAAGATGCATTAAATAGTAATGTACATGTATTTGTTGAAAAGAATTTAGGAATGAACAGTGTGGAAGCTAAAGAGATACTAGATTTAAGCATTGAGAAAAAGAAAAATATATTTGTAGGATTTATGAAAAGATTCTCACCAATATATACTCAGATGTATGAAATTATTAATAATGAGGAGTTTGGAGATATAATTTCTATGTCTCAAATATTTACTAGTAGGAATTTTGTAAGTAGTTCAAAAGAATACCTACTTTTCGCTGCTATACACTTTATTGATCTAATTCGATACTATTTTGGAGAAATAGATGTAGTTAAGGGAGAAGAGAGTGTAATAGGTGATACATTATCTATGTCATTTGTATTAAAAAAAAAGGATAATAAGACAGTTTCCCTCTACTATTCTGCATCACCATCTTGGAATAACTCTAAACATGAAATAACAATAACAGGTACTAATGGATATGTTAGATCATTTGGAATTGATAGATTGGTGTACTCAAGTGTAGAAGCTAATTATCTTCAATTACCTAAATGGCAAGTATTGGGTGAAAGAGAAATAACTATGACACCTATGTTAACAACTGGTTCGGGTGGGGTCAAAGAATTATATCTTAATGGATTCATTAATGAAATTGAATACTTTGTTAATA
>CAZJKB010000140.1:0-1890 GCA_964546485.1 uncultured Candidatus Saccharibacteria bacterium
TCTAAACTCATTTTTATCCCTTAGTGTATTATTTACTAGTTCAATATCAGTCATTGTTATATAATACGATATTTATATCTTAATTTCTTGCATTATATAAAAATATATCTGATATAATACATCCATGAAATCTTCACCTATTAAAGACTTAAAATTGATATTTAGAGATACAGAATATGCAGTATATCCAATATTGGATCAATTTGTGCACATAAATAGAAAGATTAGTAATGCTAATATTCAGAAATTAAATAATAAAATAGATATTCTTGAAAAAGAATTCATACTAAAGATTCAGAATAGTAAAGCAAAGACAAAAACTATTGAAAATACAAAGGAAATATTTATAAATCTTAAGGAAAGACTCAAGAGAATTATTGAGATAGCAAGGATAAGAGATCGAGTTGATTATCAAAGAGATGTGCTAAACATCATCAACTCACTAAGAGAATTCTCATTTTTTACAAGTGCAGTCAATCTAGGTGTAGTAGTTTATACTTTTCATTTTGATTCTAAAAATATGCTTATACTTCTTGGAAGTGTAGGTCTATTTCTATATTTCTTTAATGATATTGTTAAACTTATTAAAACAATCAATGCTAATTCATCTAAAGTAATTGAAAAGAATATAGATGAGGTTGATTTTAATATGATTGAACATGTAAAGGAATGGGATGCAATCAAAGGAATACAAAGAACAAAAGAAGTTGAAAATTTAGAGCGAATACTTATATCAACAGAACCTGAGAGTACTCTAAATTATCTACAAACTATTAAACTTAAGCATCTATACTTTCATGAAATAAAGAGAAACTATATTCAAGAAGTATATAATTCAGAAGAGAGTACAACAATAAAAGAGAGTTTTAATCAATTAAATAGATTTTTAGAAAATATATGTCAAATAACAGTTATTAGCTTAGTAGCTGTAGATGCAAATAGACCATTACCTAAAAGAAGTTCTATATTTGCAAAATACTTTAGTATAGAATTCCTTGTTAAATATGTAGGATATATAATGTTAAATGCTATCACATATAGTTTCTTCTTTTTATATTTTCAGGATAATTTGCCTGCAATTTTTGTATTAAATATATTATCACTTTCTATTTTCTTCTTTATTGTAGTAAAGTTAGAAGATGTAATAATGAAAGGTATAGAGAAAAAGAGATAATATAAATTAAAAATTTAATTATATTTGAATAAATAAAATTATGGGTATTATATATGCAATTGTATCTTCAATCTTCTTTGCTTTTGGGTTTACTTCTTTAAAAAAGAGTTATGAAGAATTTCCGTCGTCTATCGCTTTTTTCTTTGATATGCTTTTCGGATTGTTAATCTGGATACCATTTGCAATATTTTCTGGACTAAATTGGAATGAAATATTACATGTCCTCCCATTTGCATTAGTGAGTGCAATACTCTCTGAGGCATATGTCTTTTATGTATTATCAAAGGGAGAATTAAGCATAACAGGTACAATTATTGCCTCATATCCACTATATACAATACTTTTTGCATTTATTCTTTTACAGGAAAGATTAGACCTGCTCGTTTGGTTATTTGTTATCATAACTATTCTAGGGACAATAATTTCTTCATTTCCAAGAAACATATCCAGAGAAGAATTGAAAAAGAAATCATACATTCTTTGGGCTATCTCTGCAGCTATAGCAATTGGACTATCAGATACGATATCTAAGGGTTCTATAGATAGTGCATCTGCAAGTTCATTTCTTTTTGCATTAGGCATTATGCAAATTCCTGTTAGTTTAGGTTATCTGAAGTTTGAGAAAGAAAATCTTTCAAATATTCCTCAATATATTAAAGACATAAAGAAATATAAATATTCAGTAATAGGATCTATTCTCAATGTAACTGGGGTTC
>CAZJKB010000141.1:0-1863 GCA_964546485.1 uncultured Candidatus Saccharibacteria bacterium
GTTATTTAGTAGAAAGAAAAATCATGGGCAGTATATTGATAGAGGTTTTGATATGGAAGGAGTAACAGAACATATAAATCCTACATTTTTCAGTGATGTTTTTGATTCTCTTGTTTACTTTAATTCTGAATATCCAAAATTTCCATTAAATCCTGCTATTGAAACAGTTTGGATGAGAAATTATATTATGATGTCAGCAATTTATAGATTTGCACCTGATAGTTTTGTACCTCGTCATTATAAGAGGATTCTACATGAGAGATTTCCACAAATAGATTCTTCAATTGAAAATTTAACTTCAAAATCCAAGATGTATCAATGTATGTATTCTGAATATTCTAGATTATGTGGAGAAAGCGATGAGCCTATTACAAGAATAAAGAATTTGCTATCAAATATTGCCACAATTGATAATAAAAAAGCATAATTACTAATTAATTGTTCTAATTTATTAACAATGAGAGAGGTAGATATATAGATTTAGTTATAACTAAAGTTAATATTAATTATGGAAAATAATGTACAGACTT
The DNA here is from genome assembly GCA_964546485.1 of uncultured Candidatus Saccharibacteria bacterium. Lineage (GTDB taxonomy): Bacteria > Patescibacteriota > Dojkabacteria > SC72 > SC72 > CAZJKB01. The sequence goes on from CAZJKB010000141.1 coordinate 531, forward strand.
GGGAAATAAGAAGTTACGAAGGTTTTGTCGAAACACAATTAGTTTTTATTAATGATATTCTAAAGTCCCCAGATTATAAAGATTATCGTATAAGTCACAAAGAGATTTTGCGATTCATAGATAAAGATCAATTACTAACTCAAGTTGATAGTGATGGTCGAATGAGAGGTTTACACTATAGTGATCCAGATTCATTAATTTTGCTATTAACTGATATATATACTTCTTTTCGTTGTTCTGATTGGCATCTATATTATCATAAATCAGAAATTGAAATTGCTTCTAGAATGCTTTTTATAATATTAAATAATCCATATTATTTAGCTCAAAGAGAGACAAATCTTTTGTCCCCCTCATTAGTAAGTAGAAGGCATGAGTATAGTAGCAGTTATTACAAATATCCATATTTAGTTAGAAACTCTCCAGAAATGTTAATGAGAGGATTTAATATGATATTGGAAGAACTTTCAAAAGATGATTCTAAGATCTGCCCTATGGGTGAACATTTATTAAAAGTAAATAATATCTCTTATCAAACAGATCTAAGTCCCACGGGTATTGTTCCTAATTGTAAAGTAGAATCTGGTTTTGTACTAACTGATAATAAATATGTAATTTCTCATGAGTTATCAGGTTATAGAGGTCTTGATGCATTAAGGTTGTTTAGACAGATTAGAAAACAAGAGATTCCAGGAGGAAGAGCTAGCTCATATAGTGAGCAATCATTTATGAATGATTTTCAAAAACCTTTATTAAATATTTTAAATGATTCAATTCTTGAATTATTTATCTTTAGTACTATTTATAATAATCTAAATAATGGTTCTTTACTCGCACTTAATATCCTTAAATTGTTTTATAATGGAGATGAATTGGATTATCTATCAGATCAAGAATTTGAAGAACTACAATTTAGAATGAAGAACGAAATATCTAGAATCAAAAAATTTGAACTTGGTACTAATATTGAAGAAATTCTTAGTTATACAGTATTCTCTTTTATAGATACATATATCTCTTATTATAATTCAGAGAAACTATCAGAACTAGGAAGATCGAGGTTAAAATCAACTATACTAGAAATTTTTGATATGGCTTATGGCGATATTAATTCAGAAGAAATTATTGAGTATAAAGCATTACTATCAAAAGTAATTGATGATAGCCATGACTACCCTCAAAATCAAAGACTACAAAATATGCTTGTTGCTTTGCAGAAATCTAAATTTGGTAGCGAACCTCAGAGATATTCTCCTGAAATAAACTAAAATTTTTATCTACCACTCTAAACTACCTGTCTGATATTCAGTTACTCTTGTTTCAAAGAAATTTT
>CAZJKB010000142.1:0-1838 GCA_964546485.1 uncultured Candidatus Saccharibacteria bacterium
TATATAATATCAATATGTTAAATAGATTAGCTGTAATTTTATCAGCATTTATGCTTACACTAGTTGTAGCAGTATCACCAGTTTCAGCAGAATATGTTGAAGGTCAAGAGTTAGATTCAACTCAATATGATTTTTCAACAACATCATTTGATGATTATGACTATGATTTCGATTATAGCTATGATGACGCATCAACAGAAATGACAGAAGAAGAAGCAGTAGCATTCTTGGGTGCAATGATGGCAATTTATGGAGTTATGTTTGTTGTTATTGGTATTCCAATGTATATCTATATGTCATGGGCACAAATGGTAATCTCAAATAAATTGAAGGTTGCTAACTCATGGATGGCATGGGTACCTGTATTAAATATTTACAATTTTGTAAAAATAGCAGGATTTAGTGGATGGACATTATTACTTTTCTTTGTACCATTTGTAAATTTTGTATTTTCAGTAATATGTTATGTAAAGATTGCTGAGAGAAGAGGATTTGATAAACTACTCGGATTATTAATACTTGTTCCTCTTGCACAGATTGTTCTTCCAGGCTTCTTAGCATGGGCAGAACCATCAAAGAAAGCAGAGTAATAGCTGTTAGACTTGATATTGAAAAGGCACTCATAAGAGTGCCTTTTTATTTATAACTTTAGAGTTAAAACTTAGGAGGTAACACACCATTTTGATTTGAATATACAGATTCTTTATCTCCTTCTATTGATTCTAGTAACTTTGCAAATAGTATTGTACCAACCCTATCCTTATATTTAAGAATAATGTCAAATTTACCTAGATTTTTAATCTCAAGTACAATATTTTGATTATCAAAAGGAGTACCATCAAGTACAGTTGCTGTTAAATGAATTAGCATACCTGCTCTTGCAAGAGAAGATCTACCATCTAAGAAAGTAATAATATCCCTATCTGTTTTAATACTTTGGATAGAGGAAGCAAGTATAAAATCATTAGGTTTAAGTATATATACTTTTTCCTTTATATTATATTCTGTATATTTCAAATCAGTTGGCTCATCTATTTCAATTGTTTGATTATTTTGAGGTATTAATATCTTTTCATCTAAATGAACTGATATACCCATCTCTTCTATATTCAGTATGCCTTTAACAGATATCTTACCATTATCAATATATTCTCTAATTGTTTTATTTGATAAATACATATTAATTCTTAATAAATCTATTCTTAAAATAACTATAACTGATTATATATAGAATTACCATAATTGTATTGAATATAAAATCTTCAATTGGTATTGTAATGAACCTTATATTTAATATCTCTGTATTTGAATATATAACGACAGGAATAGATGTTAATATTGTATTAATAATAATAAAAGGGATGATTACAATTAATAAAGTTATCCAGAAATTTCTTGATTTAATAATTGGTTTAAAGAATAATGTAGTGAATATTAGTATTATTGATAATATAAATAGTGAGATAAATGTATAATAACTAGGAATAAAGAGAAAAGATGACAACATAAGAGTAAATCCTAAGAATAGTAAATATTGAACAATATAATTGTTCTTAATTACTTTATCTTGAATATAATGATGTACTACTTCATAGATGAATAATACAGAATATGATGAGGTAAAAAAGAATAAAATTTCTTCTATTGGAAGATTCCCTATATGTAAACCAATTATTTTACTTTCATTAAACCCCCAATGTCCGAAATATGTAGCTAATATATCCCAACCTATCATAAATATATTTACTGGTATTATCGATACTAAATAGTATTTAAAATAATTAATAAATCGAAGTTTACTATCAAAACTTAATATTAAAGGAAATATCACTATTAAT
>CAZJKB010000143.1:0-1831 GCA_964546485.1 uncultured Candidatus Saccharibacteria bacterium
GTGGAGAAGTTGAGGAGTATTATTCGTATCTAAATATTATTTCTATTCTACTCTTTGTTATATCCTTTATCTTATTAAAGTCTTTTACATCCCTTGTTAGTATTGTATCGCAATATTGTTGAGCAGATATGAATTGAATTGTGTCTTCAAAATCTTTGTATTCGGTATTTAGACTAAGTTCTGTTATTCTATTTGATTGAGGAATTATATTGATTGAATTTAATAGGTTTTTTGTTTGAAAGTATAGTTCAGAATTATACTTTATCTTTAATACATAGAATATGATATGTACTGTTAATGAGGATATGTATATGTTCTTACCAGATACTTCTTTTAAAAAGACTTCTAAATTGTTATCTACTTGTCTGTGTAGAAGATAGTCTATGATTATGTTTGCATCTAAGAAGTACTTTTTCATTTCTTTTTGTTATATTTCTTGTCTAATAGATAATGGTATGCCTTTTTATAATCTGTGAAGTGTTTAATTTCATCTTTTAGTTCAAACTTTCCTCTCATAGGTTCTAGAATTTCGAATAGTGTTTTATCTGATTGGGGCTTTTTCAATTTCTCTTTAAGTTTTATATCATATTGAGATGGTACAAAATATCCTATCGGATTGCCTTTTTCAATGACTTCATATACCTGACCATCAGCTAAAGAGTCCTTTAGTTGGGTTAGGTTATGTCTAAAATCCCTTAGATTTATTTTTTTATAATCTTTACTCTTCATGTTAAACATAAGTTTAACATGTTGTGCTTTCTATGTCTATTTTTTAGATAGATATTTGTATATCATATCTAGGTGCTTTATATCTTTATCTCTACCCATTTCTTTCTTCCACTTGATAGTATCATTTATGCTTGAGAAATTATAATTATCAACTACTAATACTCTAGACATTAAATCATTAAAATCATATTTACTTGGTCCCCAGTTGTCCCATATCTCAATTTGGTTGTTGAAGAGGTATAAGTGGTTTGCATTCCAACCTTCGTCATAAATATTTGGAGCTAGTGATTGTACTTTCTTCCATCCACTTTGAGAGACATAAATATCAAGATCATCAAGTTCAGAAATATCTCTAATACCTAGTGCAAACATAGGTCCTGAACTCATGATTATGTATTCACCATTATTCAAACCCAGATTAGATAATTTTTTGAATATTGGGTGGTTTTTAAGTGTATTGGGTTTTGGCATTGGAATCTTATTAATACAATTTATATAGTATATATTTGGTTTTTAGAGTAATGTATAAGGGTCATATATAGGATTTAATTCATCATCACATTCTATATTTGTATATGGTATTGTTATTGGGTTCTCTTCATCATCTAGTAGGTGTTTTTCGATAGCTGTCGTTGATATCCTATATTGATGAGAGGTTTTACTATCTCCCGAATTATGAAACTTTGTATCCTGAAATTCTGTACTGAGATAATTCAATGTTATGTTGTCCTTTCTTCTTGTAATTGTTGGTATCTTAAAATGCCCTTTTATCTTTTTGTATACTATTGGTAGCCCAACTAACCCTAGAAGCAATTTTGTTTGTTTGTTCTCGTTAATAAAATCATCTAGATTATGGAATTCTTTTTTTGCGAAGAGCGACACATTGGGTAATTTTACTATAGATTTTGTTATATATTCCTTATGAAAATGGATTAAGTATATTAGAAATATAATTAAGATGTATTTTTCTTTTGTATAAATACTTTTATTAAAACTGTTTATAAATTCAAGATTATTGAAATATGATATTTCAGATTGACTATTAAATATTGTTATAACAAACTTAAAGTTATCTAAGAATATGTCAGTATTAAAATATATA
>CAZJKB010000144.1:0-1747 GCA_964546485.1 uncultured Candidatus Saccharibacteria bacterium
TTTATGATGTCTAAGTTTGTGGTGAAGAATTTTACTGAATTTGGGTATGATTTTAAATGGTATTGGTAGTATGATATGTCATCGATTACTGTGATTAGTGCCAGTAGAAATTGAGGTGTTAATTTCAAAGAAGATACAACAAATACTGAACTTATTGATTTCAGTACCATTTCTGTATGCTATGACCGATCAGAAGCATCGAAAGTACTTGCAATGCTGTCCTAGTCTAACACTGATTGTATCTCACTTGGCTATGGTTTGATGATTGGGGTTGAGACATTGTTACAACAAAAATTACCATCTAGGGAGAGAGGATAGAGAGAAGAGCAGGGAGTGGAGAGTGAGTAATTATAGCAGGGGGTGATAGCAAAGTAATAGATATGAGGATAAAGAAAGGGAGAGATCATAAAATCACGACTAACAACAAGAATATCATTAGATACCGCAAAAACACGATAAACAAAGATAGGTAGACCATGCGATATAAAACTAATTAATACCACAACACCAGTAGAATAATCATATTGTTCTAATGTATTATTAGTTACAATAATTACATATGGATGCATTAACTATATCCCAGTTATATTATTTTATATTTGTTTCCATATTGCTGTATTACTTGTCATATTATATATTGTCATGTTTTTGTTATGTGCTATTGCTAGTGTTTACTATTAGACTTGCATGTCGATGTTCTAACGGGTTGATATCGGGAAAGATAGTGTTCGAAGGAGGGTTGGATTTTAATTTAGAGTGTATATAGATACTCCATTCAAATATAATGTATATAGCTTACTTTTTCGACAAATTAGCTTTGTTATTCTTTGTGATACTCCCAAAAGTGTCCTTGAAACCAGATTTGTAAGATTAAATACTAAAATATAATATGATGTATTGTTAAATGTAATTAAAAATGTCTTTGAAGGATCCGACCCAACACACACTTCAGATATAATTTAACTTGTTGCAAGGCAAGAAAGATTTAATTGTTTGAAATCTGAAACATTGAAATTTGAGTGCAAATACACTTGCTTTCCTGAAAATGTGATAAAATTTCCATTGGAGTATACCTATTTCGAAGGGGCACGTAGCTGACTAATTTCATCTGTAGATACAAATTAAGTGTAAGTGTAGCTAACTTTAGATCCTCCAACTGGTAGATATTCTACAGTTTAATGTGTGTTGTTTATGGATAAAGTCACCAAGAATGTTTCTTCTGACTTTACTTCTGTATATTGGTAACCAAGTATCGTGTCTGAATTGAGAAAAATATTTACCTGCACAAGTTGAAGAGTTAAGAAAAACAATGGCCGATTGGACAGCAAAGATGAAACAAAAAAGGATGACCATTTGATTGTTAGCCTGAATGAAATATTATAGAAAAATGTTTGTAAATTATAATAATAAAAAAAAGTTCGATTAAGTTTAATATTATTACAGTTAAAACGTGAGTTTGTAAACTTTAATTTCCTGCTATTGAATATTACAGTCTAGAGTATCATCTAATATTGGTATTATCTTGATAATTTTAATGAACCCTGTCAGCAAAAACAATAGAACACAATGAACTAAAGGCTAGTATTTCAAAATGAAAATTTTAAGAATAACCATTAATATGTTAATTTAATTATTTGTTGGTAATTTAAGATATCTGAGGGTATCCATGTTTAACTTTTGTAATTTTGCTTCAATAATATTATAGCCGATATAATATGTATTTTCATACATAGCATTTTTTTATCCA
>CAZJKB010000145.1:0-1744 GCA_964546485.1 uncultured Candidatus Saccharibacteria bacterium
TTTTAATAATAATATATTTTCAACAATAAAGATTTTCCTTTCATTTATTATAGAAGGTATCTATAGAGTATTTTTCGATCAAAGAGTATATATACCGATTAAGTATGAGAAAGAGATAAGAGAATATATAGCAACTAGGTCAAATTATATCTCAAGAATATCTAGAATTATAACTACAATTAATCTTTTAAATATCTATAGAAAGTATGCAAATCACAAAGTTTTAGTTGATGAATCAAAAAGAACTATAAATATCGGTGAGTATGATTACACTATTCAACCTCTTAATAATGAGTTGGTTAAAAAATATCGTATAAATATCCTTAAAAAACAGGGACATTATATTAATAGGTTTGCTATGCACTATTGATATATCCTATACTATGGGGTATAATACTCAGTTTTATTAAATAACAATCCAAATGAATGTATTAATAGATGTTACAATTATTTTCATTGCACTTTCTCTACTTATTTTTGGTGCAGAAATTGTAATGAGAGGTGCAGTAATCATTGCTAAATCTTTGAAAATTAGTGATTTAGTAATTGCTTCGACATTAATTGCATTGGGTACTGGTTTACCTACAATTGCAGTTAATATAGCATTTGTATTAACGGGTGGAAATAATGCTGATGCAGCAGTTGGTAATGCTTTAGGAACTAACTTTGTTAATATTGGCCTTGGCCTTGGCATACCTGCATTTATCCTTACAATTGTTACAAAATATCAGGTTTTTGAGAAAGAGATTCCAATATATTTAGGTATTGCTGGTTTATTATCTAGTTTTGCCTTTGATGGTGTTATATCTAGAATTGAAGGTATTATTATACTTTTAGCATATGTTTTGACATTAATTATTATCTATCAATATGCATTAAGAGAAAGGGTAGAAAAGCATGACATTGAAGAGGTAGATGTTGATAGTAGTACAATTACTAATACAGAAATTAATGGTAAGTCAATAATGTATGCAATATTTAATATTATATTGGGAATTATTCTTCTTGTATCTCTTAGTATTTTGTTAGCAGTTTTAACTCCAAGATTTTCACATAATTTCGGTATTTCTGAATATATATTGGGATTGACAGTCATAGGTATTGGTACTTCATTACCTATGATAATCACCTCAGCAAAATCTGCAATGAAGGGTTATGTAGATATTGTATTAGGTAATGTATTTGGAGGAACAATTGCAAATATTGCCCTTGGTATTGGTTTGCCATCTATATTTGTTCCGCTTACATTTAATACTGAGGCATTAAATGATCTTTATTATTTTGATTTGCTAAATATGCTTGTTGTTTTTGGAATATTAATTGAGATGAAATTACTAGGAAAGGATAAAACATTGAATAGAGTATCTGGTATTTTAATAATCCTATTCTATTTTATTTATTTGATTTCAAAGCTAATATAGATCTATTTATTCATTAAATATATAATATATATTGTAATCATTGTTAATAGTCCACCCCAGATGATATCAAGAATAACTATATTCCAATTCCAAGTTTTTAATATTCCCATATTAGTTAAATTGTATGTACCATATGCTAGTACACCAACAAGAAAACCAAATAGAAGAGTGTGTAAAAGATTATCTATATTAACAATTTTATATAATACATAAATAATTAATGGATAGAAGATATAAAATAAAATTACAGGTAGTGAGTTTACTGTTGTATTCATTATATCTTGAATATATTTTTGATACATGTTCATTGCAAATAACCGAAT
>CAZJKB010000146.1:0-1729 GCA_964546485.1 uncultured Candidatus Saccharibacteria bacterium
GAACTATGAATATTACAGATGTTGATGTATTAAAGTTAAGAAATCCTTTTAAAGGAGAATAGTACAAAGAAAACATTTTCACAGCAAGGTTCGAGGTGTATAATAACACTCATGGAAAAGGAAATTGCAGATAAAGTTTCAATTAAAAGATTCATATCCAATATATTTTGGGCATTAAAATTTTCCTTTTCTATTCATCCTTTATTACAATCAATAACAACGATATTCAAAATTTTCAATAAGATAACTCCAATTATTTGGAGTTATCTATACTCAGAAATTATTACAAAAATTACTCTTGCCGTAGCAGATCATCTTTCATTTGAAATACTATTTAATAATATTTTTGAGTTGCTTCTCGCACTTTTGGTATTAAGTATGATTCAAAGTATTTTGGGCCTAATTGATTTTTTCACTGGAAATTATTTAGACAACAAAAGATCCAGGGAATATGATAAAAAATACTTTACTAAATTAGCAGAACTAAACATCTCGCAATTCGAAGACAATGATATTGCAGATAAAATTAGACGATGGCAGGATAATATATGGAAAGTAGAAAATACAAGTCGAAAAATTATTGAATACATTGCACAATTAATTGCAGGGATAACATCTGTCGTCATTGTTCTACGATTTGAACCACTAATCATTGTAATAGCTGTGATTTTAATAATCCCCCAAGTAATTGCAGATACTTTACGAAACAAGAGCATAAGAAATCTTTATGACACAACAGTTGAACTATGGAGAGAATACTGGGATGGGAAATTTTATCTTGAAGATAGAAATAGTGTAAAGGAGTTTAGAATACTTGGAATAACAAACAAGATATTTAAAAATGTTGTTAGAATCAGAGAGAAGTTTGACAACGAATATATGAAACGAATGCTTAAATATTTACCAGTAGATGTTGTCGCATTATCCATAAATCTTTTTGATATCTCTGGAATAATTTTAATTATAAGGAAAGTTCTAAATACTACAAATTCTTTGGGTGATATAACATTTTACTATTCTCAACTAGGTAGAATAAGTCAATTTATAAATGTATTAATAAGAGATCTTGTATATTTGTACGATCAATCTAGATATCTAGAGCACGTAAGAGCACTGCTTGATTTACAACCTGCAATGTCTATAGGAACAAAAAAAATAAAGATGAGAACTCCTCCAATCATAGAGTTTAAGAATGTTTCATTTAAATATCCAAAGAGTAAGAAATATGCATTGAAAAATATTTCACTAAAGATACTACCTGGAGAGGAACTTGCAATTGTAGGTGAAAATGGAGCTGGTAAATCAACCTTAATTAAACTTCTTTTAAGATTTTACGACGTTACAGAAGGTCAAGTTTTGATAAATGGGATCAATATTAAAGATATTGATTTAGATAATTACTACAGCAACATAGGAGCCCTATTCCAAGACTATTGGACAATTGCATATTTATCACTTGAAGAAAATATTAAGTATGCTAAGTCAAAGTTTACAAATTCAACTCATTTAGATGCTGCTAAACTGGCAGATGTTCACAAAGATATAATTATTTTAGATAAAGGATATAAGCACAAAAATTCTCCTCAGTATGAAAATGGTATTGAACTTTCACAAGGACAGAAACAAAAATTAATAATAGCAAGAGCATTTTATAGAAATGCCCCTATTCTCATCCTAGATGAACCAACAGCTTCTATTGATGCAGTAGCAGAATATAATATATTTAAGA
>CAZJKB010000147.1:0-1720 GCA_964546485.1 uncultured Candidatus Saccharibacteria bacterium
GATTAAAGATGTAAACCTTCAATTAATTCTATTGTAAGATCTTCATTGAGTATATTAGGATTATTATCTAGTATACTAAATACTCTATTTGCATATTTAAATAGCATTGAGGTTAATTCTTCATCATCAATCTTTAATAGTTCATAAATATATAAATATTTAGCAAATAAAATACTATTATTTTTGAAAAGCTCAACACCTGTTATAACATTAGAAATATGAACCATTGTATGTTTCAATCCATGCAATAGATAGAGAGTAGCAATACTATTTGTTTCCCGTGTGTTTTTAATATATCCCAAATGATTCAAATATGGATTAATTGGACTAATATTTTGAATAAAACCAATAAAGGTCATCACACTATTAAATACAACAAAATCATCGTAATCCATCAGTGGTTGTTTTTGTTCAAGAACTACTTCACTCATTAATAGCTAACTCATAATTAAGTACAGTATTATACCAACATATATACTATAAGTTACTCCCAAAGATATGTTAAAATATAAATATGAATATCTGGGATTTAGAATATACTAAGTATAATAAGATACCTTCTTCTAAAACATATAGACCCTCCTCTAGTTTAAGAGAGTTTTTAAATAAATATAAGTTTGAGAATGCTAAAATATTAGATATAGGATGTGGTAATGGTAGAAACTCAATATATTGTTTAAATAATGGTTTTAATAAAGCTGTAGGAGTTGATATATCAAGTGTTGCAGTTGATATTGCAAAGAAGTATTCAGGTGAGTTAGGACTAGATTTAAAAGCAAAATACTATACTCATTCTTTAGATACAAAATTACCAGAAAAAGATAATTCATTTGATCTAATACTTGATATGACGACATCACATCTATTTAATGATATTCAATATATAAACTATATTAAAGAAATACAGAGATTAATTAAAAGCAATGGTTATATATTAATATATACGATAGTTGATAGTATGATAGATGGTAAACGAATTGATAAGGTAGAGATAGATAATGATATATTCATTCAATATTATTTTAGAGATATATCTAAAGATATTGAAAATACTAAATTAGAAATAATAGAAAAAGAGATATATCAAGCTAATAGAATAATAAATAATATTTCATATAGTAGAAAATATATGAGATTGGTTATACATTCAAAATAATAAATATCTTCTAATATCTTGTAATACAAATGTAATATTTGATATGTAATAATATATATAATACATAAATTAAATATTAATATTATGTTTAATCTAGAAGAATCAATTAAAATATTAATAGATAAGGTAAATAACATTGATAAAAGATTAGATAACATTGAGACAAGAATTGAAAACATAGAAGAGAGACTTGATAACCTAGAGAAGAGATTTGATAATCTAGAAAAAAGATTTGATGATCTAGAAAAAAGATTTGATGATTTAGAGAAAAGATTTGATGATTTAGAGAAAAAGTTTGACATAATGAGTAATAGACAGGATCATTTCGAAGTAATATTAACAGAATTTATATATAGAACAGAAGATGAGTTTGAGAAGATAAATAAGGTGCTTAATCAATATACTATTGATATAGCAACTATTAAGGATGCTTTGGTAAATCAGAATGAGAAATATGATAGTTTAAATACAAAATATACTAATCTTACATATAGAGTTAATAAAATGGTATTAAAGGATAAGGATAGATAATATTCTTTAATATATAAGAGAATTGATATATAA
>CAZJKB010000148.1:0-1704 GCA_964546485.1 uncultured Candidatus Saccharibacteria bacterium
GAAAAAACCTCCATATTGGAGGCATATCTTAATAGTTAATTTTTGAAAATACTTTAGATCAATGCCTCACAATTAATATCTACACCACATTCATTAATGGCTTTAGAAATATTATTAATTGTGTTGACTAATCTAAATGTTGTCATAATGTGGATATTATATCAGAAAAAGAAGGAGAGATAAATACTATAAGGTATTTAGGTAAGATTTGGAAATACTTTCAATCTTCTCATTTTCATTTAATGTAGCAGAAAGAAAAAACATTCTCTTATTTACGATATCTTCAAAACAATAGTTTAAATCGTCCACTAGTTCATATTTATCACTAAGTATCTCTTCCTTTGTTAACCATAGGAGTTCTCCATCATCTTCTTCTAGGTTTTTAAATTCAGTAAAGAATCTACATTAATTCTAAAGAAACACATTATCCAATCTTCTGTATATCCACCATGTAGTTTAACTACACCTGCAAGTTCTAGATCTTTCTCAGTCACAGAATACCCAGTTTCTTCCTTTGTCTCTCTTATAGCTGCTTGTACATAATTTTCTCCTGGTTCAAGTCTACCACCTGTTCCATTTAATTTGTTTGGATCAACTCTCTTATTAGGACTTCTTTTCACAAAAAGCCATTTATCATTACATACTACAAAGTTAGTTACAGAAGTTTGTGTTGGATTTATATATTTATTCATAACAATATAATATGACAACTTAAGTGGTTTGTTCCAATCACATATTAAGACATAATATTTAAATTTTGTAATCAGAATGTAATATTTCATCTATATAATATAAGTAGGATATATTCCCCAACAGGCTGAGTTAGATAATTATCTAATTTTAGTTACATATTTCTATGGAAAATGAGGTCAAGAACAAGATTGTAATTTATCAGTCTGAAGATAAGAGTATTAAGTTAGACGTAATCCTTACTGATACTACATTATGGCTAACTCAAAGACAGATGACCTCACTATTTGATAAAGATTTGAGGACAATCAATGAACATATTGGGAAAATATACAAAGAAAAGGAGCTGGACAAAAAGTCAACTCTCCGGAATTACCGGATAGTTCAATCCGAAGGTGATAGAAAAATAACAAGACATGTAAACCAATATAATCTTGATGTAATAATTTCTGTAGGTTACAGAGTTAAATCTCTTAGAGGAACACAATTTAGGATATGGGCAACAAATATATTAAGAAAATATTTGGTAGAAGGATATATTGTCAATCAAAAAGTTCTTATGGAAAACTCTGCAAAATGGGAAGCATTAACGATTCAAATGAAGAATCTAAGAGAAGTACTAGATACAAAAAACCTCACTAAATCACAATCAAAATCGTTAATCCAAGTTATTACAGACTACACAAAGGCTTTACAGCTTATCGATTTAGTTGATAGAAATAACATTCCAAAGTTGAAGAAATCAAATAAAGAAATAATATCTCTAGAGTATCAAACTATTTTATCTGAGATAAATACATTAAGAGATACCTTAAATGCAGGTGAACTTTTTGGAAAGGATATAAGAGGAGGATTGTCATCTATCATTAAATCCCTTGAACAAAGTATTGATAATACTCCTTTATATAATAGTATTGAATTAAAAGCTGCTAATCTACTTTATTTAATTATTAAAAATCATCCATTTCTTGATGGAAATAAAAGAATAGGGTCTTTTGCATTCATTAGATATCT
>CAZJKB010000149.1:0-1691 GCA_964546485.1 uncultured Candidatus Saccharibacteria bacterium
CGACGCTCTTCCGATTATTAATTAAGTTATTAAATAGGACAATATGTTATTACTATCTCTAACAAATAAGCTTGTAAAGCTAATTGAAATGCCATTTCAAATTCTTGAATGGCAGATTAAACAAAATGAATGCCAAAAACTATCAGACAATATATTATTATGGCAATTAAGAAATAGGGCTCCTAAAGTATTTGATAGAGATTTAGAGTATCCATGGATGTTAAAGAATATTAATATAAAGAAAGGAAAGTTATTAGATATAGGATCAACAATTGGGTATATGTTATATGATGTTTTACCAAAAGAAATAGAGATTAATGCTATCAATCTTAATGCTCAGAAAGATATTCCAAATGTAATACAATATGAGGGGGATATCAGAAAAACAGATATTAAGGATGAAACATTTGATGTTATTACATGTATTTCAACACTTGAGCATATAGGTGTAGAAGGAAGATATCATGTTAAGGATGATCCAGAGGGAGATATTAAAGCTATGAAGGAAATGCACAGATTATTGAAAAAGAATGGTCAATTAATACTTACAGTTCCATATGGAATAGAAGATGTTCTTCCTATCAATAAACTATATAACAAGGAAAGAATGAAGAAGTTATTTAAAGGATATCAAGTTATTAATGAAGAATATTTGAAGTATAATTCCAAGCATGCAATATGGACTACAGTTACAGAGCAAGAAGCAGCAGAAACAAATTGGAAAAAAGATAGATGGTATGCTTTGGCATTATTCGTATTAAAAAAGATTTAAATATGGTCTATATTGTTACTGCAACAAGAAATCGTAAGGATTTACTCGATAGATATCTACAATCATTACAAAAACAGATATATAAAGATATCAAGATTATAATCATTGATGATGGAAGTGATGATGGGACAGATATATTATTAAAACAAAAGTATCCAGAAATTATTTATGTGAAAGGTAATGGAAACTTATGGTGGACTGGTGCAACAAGACTTGGAGTTAATAAAGCACAAGAATTTGCAACTGAGAATGATTTCATACTTATACAGAATGATGATACATATATTAAACCAGATTTTATTCAAAAACTCGTTGAATTATCAGAAAAATATAATCGAATGATTCTTGGAACAACAGTATATGAAATAGATAGTGATAAAATTGTATATAATTCATGTAAATTAATAAATGGTACATATAGACCAACAATAGTAGAAGATAGTAAATCTGAAATAATTGAAACAGAAACAATTAGTGGTAGAGGAGTATTAATACCTATCGAGGTCTTTGTGAAGATTGGAAACTATTCTAGTATATTACCTCATTATGGTGCAGATTATGAATTTATACTAAGAGCAAAAAGGAATGGATTTAAAATAGGTATGACAGGTGAAGTCATTACATATTCTACAAAAAGCAACTCACTTAATTTATCATCTAGGATAAAGCAAAAAGAGAATAAAAGTTTTGAAGATTTTTATAATCTTTTTTTTCATAGAAAAAGTTCTAATCAACTTTGGCCATTATTGTATATTACTTTCTTATATGTTCCCTTTCCACTAAACATTTATGGAGTACTAAGGATATTTTCTTATTGTATTAAATTCTTATTCATAGATGTTATTTGGAATTCTATTAACATATGGAAAAGAAAATAGTTTCATTTATAAAAAGCCTATCCTTAAACAAAATAGCTATT
>CAZJKB010000150.1:0-1651 GCA_964546485.1 uncultured Candidatus Saccharibacteria bacterium
TTCTAATACAGTAAGTATAAATAAAAATAAAGTAGGACAAATTGTTTCTATTGTTGTTGATAAAATATATAGTTTTGAAGAGATTGAGGACATTTCAAAAAATGTTGGATATTATATTTATCTTATCCCAGATAATAGAAATTGTGTATTTAATGAAGATGGATGGTTAGAATCAGTTGAAAACAGTGATTTTAATGGTATCTGGGAAATATATAACGGGTGGTCAATGAAATATGATTGCTTAGTTAATGGTTTCCCTTTCCCGATAAAAATGGAGAAGATTTGGTATTCAGATAATCAAATTGAGGAAATTGATATAAAAGAATTGGAATGGAATTTAGACTACACATGGTGGTCAACTGACGATGAAATCCCATACAATCTCAAACCAAGAGACTTTATAAACAACCAAAATAAATATCCTTTGCATATTGAAAGAACAAATACTGCGGATACACAATACCCACTTACATTAGTTCAAACAAAACAAAATAGATGGTTAATATATGATGGTGTACATAGATATGTAAAACTGTTATTAAGAGGGGATTCAAAAGTGAAAGTTAAGAAATACACAATTGATGAAATGAAAAACTATATTGCTGATGATTATCTTAAACGATTTAATGAGTGGAATAGATTAAAATATTTGTAATATGAAAGTAATACATCATCCAATTGAATTTATAAAAGCACAAGTATTATTTGCAATGTATATGTCTAAATTTACTGACTTATCTTTTGAAGCAAGTATTATTGAATACACTGATCTATATATTATGTTTACAGGTAAAAAGTGGGATGAAGAGGATGATAAAGGTAACTATGCGAAAGATTGGTTAGATTTACTGATAAAAATTAAAAACCTTTCTGATGTAGAAGAAATATCACAAATTATATATGAAGAATATTGTAAAAGATCTAATTCTCAAAAAGAATTAAAACCAGAGGAAAAGTACCAACAAGAAGAAGATGAAGATAAGTTTGGATGTTTTACTATTACATATAATGACTATTGTAAAGAAAGAGAACAAATTAGACTACATTTCACCCCAATGCGAAATGGATTATTTGAAAAAGAAGCAGAAAAACAAGTAGGTGATTTATCTTCATATTACTTGAATGAGAGAAAAGAAGAGTTTAGAGAATTAGTAAAATATATTAAGGACAATCCAGAAAAATATAAAGGAGCTAAACATTTTGTAAGTTCAACTTGGCTTCAAAATATTCCAAATTATCAGGTATTATTTCCTTCTAAATATTCACAAAATGCAAATAGGGAATTGGTAAATGATAGCTTTCTTGGATTATGGGGATAATTTGAAAAATGGAATTATACTGGAAATACAAAGCCTCTTGAACTATTTGAAAAGAATCTAACTAAGGCTAAGAGTAAAGAAGAATGTATTGATGCTTTCCCATATCCTGTTTACAAAATTAGAATCCTGCTTGAAGAGTTATTTGAGCATTATTCTGTGTAATTTTCTATTAGTTCGGGTTTCCGTTTACCCTAGTATTTTTATATCAAATCCCGAACCGATGGATAAGCTTTACTGACAGTATTTTTACTAGTTCGGGGAAATATTTTTTCAAAAACGGAATGGACGGGAATCGAACCCGCAACCTTCGCAGTGACAGTGCGATGCTCTAA
>CAZJKB010000151.1:0-1621 GCA_964546485.1 uncultured Candidatus Saccharibacteria bacterium
TATATAATGATAAAAAATATTGGATGGATAACACTATGGTCTGAAGACTACAAAAAACTTGCTTCATGGTATGAAGAAGTATTGGGATTTAAAAGAACAGGGGAATTAGATATAAAGAATGACACTGGTATAATGTTTGAATTTGATAATGGAAGTAATTTTTGGATTGGGCAACATAGCGAAATAAAAGGAAGAGCTAAGGATCGGTATAGATTCTTTATTTGTTTTAATGTAGATAGTGTTAGTGAGTTATATAATAATGTAAAGGATAAAGGAGTTGAGTTTATTAGAAAACCTTCTTTGTCACCAACAGGTGATTATTATGCAACAACACTAGTTGATCTAGATGGTAATTTGGTACAGTTTGAAAGTGTAAATGAATAAATATAATCAATTAGAAAGAATTCATTACGATTATACAATTATTGCACCAAAAGTAGTATTAAAAGGAAAAGATTTTGCAAATGAATTAACTATATATAATTCTAAAGAGAAACAATTAAAGAATAATATAGATATTACACAAGAACATATAGATAATAACTCAACTATTCGTAAAGCTATGATAGAAAGAGGTATAGTACCAGAAGAATTAAAACCAGAAATAGATATTAAGAAGATAAAGAAGAGATTAAGTAAGGATAGGAAGAAGGAATTAGTATAGATTATAAACTAGTATAAAGTGGGAGTAAAAATGAGGTAAAAGATGGGTCGTATTTTGAACATAAACTTCTTAAGGCATTACAGGGTATAGATATTCAAGTTTTGCTCTCAAATCTTAAGGTATTGTTTGAAACCTTGAAGTTCAAGATACAGACATAGTTATTATAGATTATATCTAAATCATTAAGTATAATATATTTAATGAAACCAAAAGATCTATATCCTTGGGAATTAAAAGAAAAAGGAGCTTTAACAGAAACTAATGGATGTACAATATATGCAATAGCTGGAGCAATTGCCATTTTAGAGCCTGATAAAAGCTTTGAAGAAATAGCAACAGCAATGAAGTCATTAATATCAGTTCCTATTGATGAAACTCCTTTATATCCAATAGCAGTTGAACACAATTTACCAGCACCATTACTTCTTGTTAATGGAGCTACCACAGATACTCAATGGATAGAAGAAGGTCACGGTGATATATTGATGGATTACATTAATAAAAGATTTATAGAATTAGGTGTTAACCTTGAGATAAGCTACAAGAAGTTTGAAGATTTAACAAACGAGCAATGGTTAGAGGAATGTAAGCAAGGCAAAGTATTAATACCACATTTCCAAGTAATCAAAGGTGACAAAGAAACAGGACATTCAATATCAGTTGGATATGTAGAAAATGAATTATGTGTACTTGATATAAATCAACCTTTGGCACAGATACCAGAACAACTATTTATAGATATGTTTAATGATAGCAATTTGAAAATACCTTATTTGAAAGATGGAACATTAGCAGTAAATAGATTACCAATACTAATACTTAGTAAGAAGAAATAGGATATAGTATGGATAATATTAATACAGATAATATATTCTTTGATAGTGTAATAGTAGATGATAATTTAATGATAAATACACTCTTTCATATTACATTAGATATTAATATAGTAAATAATAT
>CAZJKB010000152.1:0-1620 GCA_964546485.1 uncultured Candidatus Saccharibacteria bacterium
TCTTTAAACAAATCAAAGATAATACATGTCAATTAATAGCCATCCAAACAGTACTCTCATACTACAATATATATTACACACTAAAAGATATTAAAAAGAAATTACCCAAACACTCCTATGGTAATTTAATAACTGAACTAGGGATATATTTAGAAAGCGAAGGCATTAAAACAAAAATAATAACAAACAAAGCAAGTATAAGAGAGAATAATAAACAATTTAGAATTACATTAGAAGAATACAGGAAGATTGGAATATATGAGGATAGAGAGATAATACAAGAAGATATAACAAATACCCCTATCATTGTAAATGTAGATAGAAATAAAATAGTTAAAGAAGATGAGAGAAAAGTAGGACACTATGTAGTTATAAATAAAGAGAATAATATTATTAAACTATATGATGGAAGAAATTATAATAATGTAATAGATATATCATACAAAGATATTTTAGAATCTAGTAAATATACTAATAGATGGAAAGATGATGGTATGTTTCTTATTACTTATTCTTAATTCGT
Source organism: uncultured Candidatus Saccharibacteria bacterium (assembly GCA_964546485.1). Classification (GTDB taxonomy): domain Bacteria; phylum Patescibacteriota; class Dojkabacteria; order SC72; family SC72; genus CAZJKB01. The sequence goes on from CAZJKB010000152.1 coordinate 524, forward strand.
ATAAATTGATAGAAAATCAGATATATAGACGACATAAAACAGAAACTGTAATATAATATATATATATGAAAAATAAGTTATTCTATCTATTAAGTTTAGGATTATTTAGTGTAATTTCAATACTTTTTGGATACCTATATTATTCTCAATACTACAAGTGGATTGATTGTTTCAATGAATTAGGAAGATGTTATAACCCTGACAATACTGGCATTGTATATACAAGATCAGGTCAGATATGGTTATTCCCATTTACTATTTTTACACTAATAACTATCTTTCTGCTTTCAAAAATAATCATTAACTCTTTGTTTCCCCAAAAAAACAGTAAAAATGTAACAGATACACCATATATAAAATAAATTAGTTCACTTAGTCAAAAGTTACAAACATGAATACTCTCAAACCAATCAACACAGTATTTTCAGTAGATTCAATATTAGATTTCAAAGAATTAGTTAATGCGAAAGTCATAATGAATACTGAGTATGGAAATAAGTATACACATATTCCACCACATCTTGCGTATACAATAATGCCCTTCCCTAAAGAATCACTTCAAGAAGGTATACAAGATTTAAGTGAATATATACGGAATCAAAAACCTTTCAAAGTTCGAATTGAAAATCTGGAATTTGAAGAAAAGAACAATTTCTTCTTTGTTGATATACTTGGAGATGAAATACGAAGACATCATGAAAATATAACTAACATACTTAATAAGTACAGAGATAATTTTCTAAGAGAAAAAGATTTAATAAGGTTAGAAAAGGGGGATTTTGATTCAAAGGAAACTGAGAACCTTAAAGAATATGGGAATGCAAGAGTATTTGATAGATTTAAAACACATGTAACAATTGGAAACTTTACAATCCCCAATGTAGATACAACAAAACTTAAGGATACACTAACAGAGATTCTGCGGCCTATTCTTAATAGAGAAATCTTCATTGATAATATTCATGGCGTATTTCACACAGATTCAGCAAACAGCCAATCAGAAATGAAACAATTATGGGATAAAGTATTCAAATTATAATATTTGGTGGAGACGATGGGAATTGAACCCATGTCCATCAGCGAACTCTAATATTTTT
>CAZJKB010000153.1:0-1609 GCA_964546485.1 uncultured Candidatus Saccharibacteria bacterium
AATCTTCTATTAATAATTCATCATTTAATTTATTTTTTCCTCCCTCACTTAACCATTTCCTATGAGTATCTCTACATATAGTATCAATTTCTTTTAATAGATTTTGGGAATTCTTCATATATATAAATCCTCTTGATACAAATCTGATTCTTCCAAGAAGTCTCTTCTCTTTTGTACTTAAATTGAGAATAACAGTAAACATTCCGAATTCTGCTAATTGTTGTCTATCCTTAAGAACTATATCTCCAATATCACCAACTCCAAGTCCATCTATTAAAATAGGTTTTGATTCTACTTTGATACCTCTCTTGATTTCCCTATTCTTTAGTATCCATGTCTGACCATCTTCCGTTAAGAGAACATCATCTTTATTATGTCCCCAACTACTATGTATCTTTTGGCTATGATATCTATATGTTAATGAACCATGTATAGGCATTATATATCTTGGCCTTATTATATCGTAGAGAATTTTCATATCATCTTGTAATCCATGACCTCCAGAGTGTACATCTATTTCAGATCCCTTGATTATATCTACCCCTTGTTTTATTAATCCATCAGTCATTCTTTCTATTTGAGATTCATTTCCAGGTACCTCTGATGCAGAAAGAATAACGAGATCTCCTTTTTTAGCTTTAATATATTTATGCTCTCCTAATGCAATCCTATTCATAGCAGCATATCTCTCACCCTGACTTCCAGTTATTAACATAATTATTTTACTATCCTCTACCGAGTTAAGTTGTTTTTCATGTAAAAATATATCTGGAGATACTTTAACAAGACCTTCATTTTTAGCAATTTCTAAAATCATTAACATACTTCTTCCTGAAATATATATCTTTCTATTAGTTTTTTGAGCAATATCTATTAGTGTGAGTAATCTATCTACAAGTGAAGCAAATGCACCTACTATAACTCTACCTTTATGATTAGATATAACCTTAAGTAGATTTTCATGAGCTAGTGTCTCAGGTTTTGCTTTTCCTTTTTTATATACATTTGTACTATCAACAAGTGCAATATCAACATGTCCTGCTATATCGTGAAGAGCTTCCATATCAGTTTTTTCATCCTCAATTTTATAATCTCCTGAAAAGAAAATATTTCCTTCTGGTGTATTAATAAATATTGAGTATGAATCAGGAATACTATGAGCATTTGTTAGATATGATACTCTCATCTGTCCAAATGTAAGTACAGATTTATCATTAATTTCAATTAATTTAACTTTCTTTTCTAATCCAAATTCTGTTAATCTCTCTTTTATCCAAGCAAGTGGGAAACCTCCTGCATATATTGGAGGAAAACCTAAATCTTCTAAAACATATGGTAGAGCACCTGTATGATCTAAATGTCCATGTGTAATTAATATTCCCTTAATATTCTTTTTCCTTTTCTTTAAGTATGAGAAATTAGGAATTAAATAATCAATTCCATACATTTCATCTCCTGGGAAAGCAAAACCAGCATCAATAACTAATATGTTATCTTTGTATTCAATAAAGTTTGAGTTTCTTCCTCCGGTCTCATTGGTACCTGAAAGAGTACATAAGGTAACTCCTTCTTCAAATCTTTTTCTTTTAAACATGGATAGATTATATCA
>CAZJKB010000154.1:0-1585 GCA_964546485.1 uncultured Candidatus Saccharibacteria bacterium
GAGATATTGTAGATTCCATAATATTATAAGGATGTTGCTAATTATCAACAAGATAACTATCGAAACTTTGAATAAAGGGTAAAAAATTTGATGGAATCACGGGAACACAGATTGGATAATATTATAGAATAAAGGATTCTGGAGAATAAGAAGAAAGAGCAGCAGTTTGAAGAATATCAACGCAGACATAAACAAAACTAAAGATAATAGCTACAAAGAGTCCTCTAAGAGCAGATAAAATAAAGTTAAAAAAGAAAACAAGAACAAAAAGCATATGAAAAATCAAAATTTTATGGATCAAAATTTGAAAATGTATACCATCCAATATGTAATCCAGTTGATTCAAGGTTCTGTAAAGATAACAAATATATTATTGGATAATTGTATCAACAAGGTGAAAAGAAAAATAGTAGATAAAGTCAAATATTGAAAAGAAATAATAGTGGGATAGAAAGAGATAATGGGTCAGTGTTGGCAAGAAATGGAAGTATGTCTTTGCTCTGAATTATTTACCTTTAATAAGATATTGTTCTGCATAATATCATTATTATTTAATTATGTTTGGATTTAAAGGTCTGCTCAAAGCAGCATCAAGAATAATGCCACGAGCAATAACCCCAGTCCAACCTATATCCCCACCAATGCATTTAAATTGGTCATTCAAGTAACTCCATGCAAACAATTAGATAAATATCAACATGCATATCAAGATGCCTGTGTGTGCCAGGCTCAGGATTAATGATATTAAATTTACGATAAATGTTAACAAAATGTCGATAATAAGGAAGTTCTTAACCATTATCATGTACATAGTATAAATATGAATAGTATTAAATGGTCAGATATGTACTGATTTAATAAATATTCTATCTCGTAGATCCTGTATTGATATAATAGGTAGGGCAACAATGAGTATGGATATCACAACGAAATTAGGGTAAATTAAGGAGATGGGCGAGAATGTTGTGAGGTATGGGGGTAAATTAGAAGGATTTGGGGTAAATGGGTTTCAGGATAGAGGGAAATCTGTTGTTTTATGTTGAATTGGTTAATGGGGATTTGATTTGAATTATTTTGTTGATTATTTGGTAACATATGAACACTTTCCTTTAGTTGTATATTTTTTAAATTTGCCTGATATTACAATTTTGCAAGTATATAGAAGCAGGCGAGAAGATTTAAAGCCCAATAACTGAAACCTAAAAAGTAATAAATATTTTCCTTAATATTTTCTACTAACAAGGATCAAAAAATGACAATTATCCACATTGAATACAGTCAAGAACTGAATAATATTGTACCTCTGGGTATCAGCAAGTACCGTATTGAATTTGCTGGGATCGAGGGATACTAATTCATTATCGTCACTGTAAAATGTTAGAATTATAAAATATTCTTCCATCCTCTAGCGACTTAAACTACATTAGATAGATAATCCATTATACACATATTCTATCATTCTTTTTAATTATGGGTCACTACATAATTGACACTACATTAATTCCATATGTATATATACTCCTTATTTATATGATCTATAAATATTATCCTCTGTTTTATCATATTTGTATAATAATTTCAAAAT
>CAZJKB010000155.1:0-1552 GCA_964546485.1 uncultured Candidatus Saccharibacteria bacterium
ACTGCAACAACAGTAGATGCATGTAGTTTAACAGGAGATACTAGAGCTGTAGAACTATGTACACAATATGGTTCTGGAAAAGTAGTTGTATGGACATATAATTATGTGGTACAAGAAGGAACTGCAGTATATAAAGCAGTTTGGAAAGATACTAAAGGTCTTGGTGGTAGTTCATGTGAGACAAGTAAGACTGTAAGTGGGACAACAGTCGTTGAGCAAGATGATTGGGATGTAAGTAAGAATGCAGGTTTTGTATGTATTAATAGAGATACAGAGAGTGCTCAGGTAAGGATTGATTATACAATTTCAGTTACAAACAATGCCTCTTCATCAAGAAATATAACTAGAATAGTTGATACTTTGGATAGTGATATAAATCCTGCATGGATACAAGTATCTACAATCAATCCTGGTGCAACTGTTGATGGAAGAGTCATTACTTGGAATTTGACTGGTGATTTAGCAGTATTTGCTGCTGGTCAAACAAAATTATTCAGATATTCTGTATTATTACCAATTGGAGTTGGTGGTACATATGATAACACTGCTGTTATTACACCTGAAACGGGTGATGATATAACTGTTGAGACTACAATCTTTGCATCATGTGATATTCCTGATACTGCTATCTTTGATAGTACAATATCAAGAGTAATCCTTGGTGCTATACTACTTCTTTTGGGTATTGCATATCTATATTATGAACCATTCACAAGATATGCAAACTTAGGTCTTAGTTATGTATTCCCTACATATATGGATAAGATAGAAAGAAATAGAGATAAATTTGAAAGAAAAGTAGTCAAGAAATAATGGTTGTGATATAATCCAACGAGATTAGTTTAGTATATTAATTATGGCTGTAATAGTACACTCAAGTGAAAATGTAGATAGTGCATTAAAGAGATTGCACAGAGAAGTTTTAAGAGAGAAGATTCTTGAAACATATAGAGAAAAGGCTTTTAGAATTAAAAAGTCAAAATTAGAGATTGATAAAAGAAGAGCTTGGGCTAAAACAAAGAGAAGAAGAAGATCTGCAAGTAGAAAAGCTAAATAATTCTTTTATATACACTTATGAGTTTAGTAGATACTCTAAGAAAAGATATGTTTGAAGCAAAGAGAAATGGAGATGATAAGTCATCATCTATTTTAAGTATTGTACTTGCTGATATATCAAATGCAAAAATTTCCAAAGGAGATGAACTTTCAGAAGAAGAGGTAATTGATGTTGTTAGAAAAGAGGCAAAGAAACTAAAAGAGGCATTCGAACTATATACTTCATCTGGAAGAAATGATTTAGCAGAGGTTGAGAAATTTCAACTAGATGTAATAGAGAGATATTTACCAAAACTTATGTCAGAAGAAGAAATTAAAGCATTTGTTCAGGATAAAATTGCAGAATTATCGTTGCCAGTTAATGATTTAGGAAAATTGATGGGATTAATAATGCCTCAACTTAAAGGGAAAGCAGATGGAGCATTAGTAAATAAAGTTGTAAGGGAGATTGCTTCTAACTAAATTTTTCACTTCATACTCCTATATATACTATTAA
>CAZJKB010000156.1:0-1545 GCA_964546485.1 uncultured Candidatus Saccharibacteria bacterium
AGAGAGATATTATATATAACATAAGAAGAAAAATTCTTTATGTATATAATAATATTCCACTTGAACAGGATAATATTAAAGAAGAATTCAAAATAGAGAGTATTTTAAAAGATGATATAGAAGATATTGAAAGATCATTAGACTCTTTCTCTTTGGCTAATCCTGATACTTGGAATATAGATGAATTAAATAGTAAGTATAATCTATACTCCCCATTAATATATTGGGTACTAAAAAAGATATTTACATTTACAAGAGATACAGTATCTGCACAATTATCTGATGATATGCAAATTGATAATATTGAAGAGAGAAATATATTCTTAACAATTAAATCTATACTCTCTGATGATCTATTTGAAGTAACAGTTAAGTTACTTGGCTATGAAAACTATGAGGACTATTTTAGAAAATATGATTCCCTAAAGAGTATACCTGAGAAACTTAATATGATATTACAACTAGTTTATGTAGCATTTAGATTTCATATAAATGCTATTGGAATTATACCTGCAAATGAGATATCAAAAGCATTAACACTTCAAACAATTGATAATCTATGGATGGAACATTTAGACGGAATGTCTGACTTAAGAGAGGGTATTGGTCTAAGAAATCTTGCTCAGAAAGATCCTCTTGTTGAATATAAGAATGAAGGTTTTAATCTCTTTAATAAGATGATGATAGATATAGATGATAATATAGTTACTAGATTCTTTAGAGTGAGAATGATTAAAGAAGAGAGAGTAAAACAACAAGAAATAAAAGAAGGTAGTAATGAGATATCAAGTCAAACACAGGGAGGAAAGAAAATAGGTAGAAATGATTTATGTCCATGTGGTAGTGGTAAGAAATATAAGAAATGTCATTATCCACAATTTGGTTAATATGTAAGTTCTATTGATATGAATAGAAGAATATTTTTAACATCTCGTTCATCTCATTCTGATGCAATTAAAACACTTGAGGTATATCTAGGTGGGTTCAAAGGACAGAGTGTTGCATATATCCCCACTGCGAGTAATGGAGAGAATATATATGGCTCTTGGAAGAGAGAAGGAGTAACAACATATAATCTATTTAAATCTCTTAACTTAAAGATAACTCCATATGTATTGGAAGAAGAGATACATAATAATCCTAATTTAATATCAGATATTTCACATAACGATATCCTATATATGTCAGGAGGTATGACTGGTTATCTAATGTATTGGTTAACTAGAACAGGCCTTGATATTGAAATCCCTAATATGCTTGATAAAGGGATGCTATATGTTGGTTCAAGTGCAGGATCAATGGTTTGTTCACCAACCTTGGAAGTATGTGAATGGTTCATAGGAGAAGAGGAAAGAGGAACAAAATATTTACCAGGTTTAAACCTTGTAGATTTTGATTTTTATCCTCATTTTAATGACTCTCAATTAGAGGATATCAAGAAATTATATAAGGGTAATAATATGTATTTAGTGAGAGATGGTGAATCTATAATTGTAGAAGGCAATGATATAAACCTTGTAGGTAAGCCATTATTAATCCCTTAAA
>CAZJKB010000157.1:0-1523 GCA_964546485.1 uncultured Candidatus Saccharibacteria bacterium
TTCTACTCCTATATACTTAATATATACTATAAATTTACTGCCTATATACAATGCAAGAACAATATTTACACTTAGGAGATAATGTTAATACAGGTGAATACCTATTAACTGCTTTTAGAATAATTCCATATGAGGGGGAAACAATAGAGAGTGCTGCAACTGAAGTTGCTGCTGAATCTTCTACAGGTTCTAATCTGAAAGTAAGTTCTGCAACCAACTATTCTATGAATATAGATGCAAGGGTATATGAGATTGATCATGAAAATAATATTGTAAAGATTGCATATCCATGGATTATGTTTGATAGAGGTGGAAATATTCAAAATATAATGACATTTTTAGCAGGTAATATTTTTGGAATGAGTAATCTTAAAGAATGTAAACTACTCGATGTCTGGTTCCCTCCACAGATGTTAGTACAATATGATGGACCTAGTTATACAATTGATGATATGAGGAAATACTTAGGTTTCTATGATAGGCCAATACTTGGAACAATCATTAAGCCTAAGATAGGATTAACATCAACGGAATATGCTGAACTATGTTATGACTTCTGGGTTGGTGGAGGTGATTTTGTTAAAAATGATGAACCGCAAGCAGATCAGCAATTCTCTCCATTTGAAAAAATGGTTGATAGTGTAAGACAAGCAATGGATAAAGCTGAAAGAGAAACAGGAAAGACAAAGGTTCATTCATTCAATGTTTCTGCCCCAGATTTTGAAACTATGATTAAAAGAGCTGACTATATTAAATCTGTAATGAAACCAGGAAGTTATGCATTCTTAATAGATGGTATAACTGCTGGTTGGATGGCAGTTCAAACTCTTCGAAGACACTATCCTGATGTATTTATACATTTCCATAGAGCAGGGCATGGAGCATTTACAAGAAGAGAGAATCCAATAGGATTTTCAGTACCAGTTCTTACAAAATTTGCAAGGCTTGCAGGTGCATCAGGAATTCATACTGGTACAGCAGGTGTTGGAAAAATGTCTGGAGATGCACATGAAGATATCGGTGCTGCAAAACAGGCATTAAAACTAAAAGCAGATGGAGATTTCTTTAATCAAGTTTGGGCTGAAATACCAGAGAATGATACCGATGTAGTAGAGATGATTAAAAGAGAAGAACTATTTTGGAATATGCCTGTTAGGGATTGGGCAGGAATTAGAAAACTAAAAGGTTTAACCATGGAAGTATTAGAAGAACATACATTATGGAGAACAGTAAATAAGATGGCTCCAATAATATCTGGTGGTTTAAACCCTGTGCTTCTTCCAGAATTTTTAGATACTTTTGGAAATATAGATTTCATAACTACAATGGGTGGAGGTGTACATTCTCATCCTATGGGTACTACAAGTGGTATAAAAGCTGTAATACAAGCATATGAAGCATGGGCTAATAATATACCATTAGATCTATATGCTAGAGATAGAGAAGAACTTAGAGTAGCTATAGATTTCTTTGATAAATATGGTACTCAAGCTCATAGAGATCATCAGAGAAATACAGTTTAA